>JAQTVX010000082.1 GCA_028706585.1 Candidatus Krumholzibacteriia bacterium
CGCCAACTACATTTACGGGACTGATCTCACTGGGACAAACGGCAATATAAGCGTCGATCCCCAGTTTTGTGCGGGCGATCCCTCCGGCTCCGGGGACTTTTTTCTCCAGAGCGACTCTCCCTGCGCCCCAGGCAATAACCCAGATGAAGCTTCGTGCGGGCTCATCGGCGCCTATCCTGTCGGTTGCCGGGAGGACTCAGTCGAGCGGGCGAGCTGGGGCGCTATAAAGTCGCTCTTCCGCTGAGAACAGAGCGGGTTTCGCGATCCCGCTCACATCTCATTTCCTGTAATATGAATCCATCGTTCGAGAAGGGATGACGCTTCTCCCGGAGTTGCCGCATCGACGAATGAGGCCCTTTCTTCGATCGAGGCCCGATTGAACAGCATTGCCTTCTCGCGGGGCGAGGTTCGCGCCAGTAGAGCGGTCTTCTGCGGAACGGGTATCCGGTCGACGATCGTGGCTTTCTCCTGGAGCGATGTCTTGTCGATGAGCAGGGCGCGTTCCTGCTCGGAGGCGCGTTCGAGAACGATCGCGGCTCTCTGCTGGGCCGGCAGTTTGTTGAATGTATCGAGCCCGATGGAGGCGCGTTCGACAAGCGCGATTTTCTCGGCAATGGGAAGGCGATTGAATAGCGTCACGCGCTCCTGAATGGTCGCCAGACTGAAGAAGGACGCCTTTTCCTCGACGGTTGTTCTGTCGAGAAGGGAAGCTCTTTCGGGTATGGATGCCTTCTGGAGGAAGTCTATCCATTGTCTGGGCCTCGCGCCCTCGAGGAACGCAGCTTTCTCGTCCTCCATCGCGCATTCCGTAAGAAGCGCCTTTTCCAAACGGGAGAAGCCCTTGACGATGGACTGCCGTTCCTCGATCGTCGCGCGCTCCATGAGAAATACCTGCTCCTGCGCGCCGAGACGTTCGAGAAACGCCACCTTCCCGTCCGGCAGCGCCTTTTCCACGAGCAGGGCCTTCTCCTGCGGAGAAGCGCGCTCGGTGAGGATCTTGGCCTTTTCCTGCACGTCGAGCGAATCGTAGGCGGCCGCGGTTATGGAGGCGCGGCTCAGAAGAGAAGCCTTCTCCGGAAGCGGGAGCTGCTCGAGCATCGACGCCTTCTCTTGAATCGTCGCCCCGTCGAAGAACGACGCCTTTTCCTTGGCCGACGCGCGATCGATGAGCGCGGCGCGAAGCTCTGTCGGAGCGTGATCCAGGGGATCGCGCGCGGGCTTCACCGCCGTTCTTTCCATGATCAAGGCGCACAGCTCGCTCGAGGCGCATTCCATCAAGTAGGCTTTGTCCGCCGGCGAAGAGCGTTTCATCAGTGAAATCATGACCGGGGGGCTGGAGCGCTCGATGATCGCGGTCTTTTGCTCGAGCGAGGAGCGATCCATGAGGGTCAGAAGATCCTGCATGGGCAGGTGATCCATCAGGAACGCTGCGCGCTCGTTCAGGGAAAGGCTGTAGAAGGTGTCTGGATTCGCCGCAGATCGCTCCATCATTGCGGCTTTCTCGGTGGGGGAGAGGCGATCGAACATTGCAACGCGCTCCTCCGAGGTGGAGAGCGCGAGGAGCGCCACTTTCTCCTCCGGTGAAGCCGAATCCACGAGGGAGGCCGCTATCCGGGCCGGAGCGCTCGAAAGCATCGTGGCTTTCTCCTGCGGGGTCGCACGCTCGAACAGCGCGGCCTTCTGCTCCAGCGAAGCGTTCTTGAGGATCGATTCGCATTCATCGAGCGTGGCGCATCCAATGAGCGAAGCCTTCTCGGGAATCGTTATGCGCTCCATAAATGCGGTCTTTTCCTCGACGGATGCGCGATCGAGCATGGCGGCTTTCTCCTGTATGGACGCTCTTTCGAAGAACGCCGGCCTGTCCGGTGCCGGAACCCTGTCGAGGAGCCCCGCCCTTTCTTTCGGAGAGGCCGTCTTGTACGCCCCCATCGACGTTTCGGCGTGCTTGAGAATCTCGGAGGCTTCGGCAACAGGGATCCGCTCGAGCAGGTCCGAGCGCTCGCGTGCCTTTGCGAGCCTGAAGAGCTCGATTCGCTCGACGATGGTGGCTCTGTCGAACACGGAGGCCTTGTAGCGGACGGATGCGCGTTCGAAAAGCTGGGCTTGAAGCTGGGGCGACGCACTCTCGAATAGGGCGCTTAGCTCCTCTGGGCTAGATGCGAAATCAAACGGGCGAGGGGGGCCCGGCATTCCGCCCGAAGGCTGGTTCGGGGGCATCAAGCCTCCCGGCGGCGCCTGCGTTGTGTCGCCTCCGCCCGATGGCATCTCTCGCATGGGAGACCTGCCGCCGAGGGCGAAATAGACGATCACGAGCGCCGCGATGATCCCGATCGCGCTTAGAAGCGATCGCCCCGTAGTCATTGAATATCTTTGCTCGCGCATGATACCTCCGCGACCCTGTTGAGATCATTCATGAGATCACGTTTCCACACTTTGGACAAACGATGCGCCCGTTCTTTCTCTTTTGGATCTCGACCGCATAGCCGGCCGCTATGATGCCGGCCGGCAAGATGAAGAGACTGATGCCGAGGAGCGCAATGACGCCCGCCAGCACCTTGCCCGCCGGCGTAATCGGATACACGTCGCCGTAGCCCACCGTTGTCATCGTCATGACGCCCCACCACATGGCGGCGGGAATGCTCGAGAATACAGCGGGCTGAGCGGAGCTCTCGATGTAGTACATGAGCCCGGATGCAATGAGGAGCAGTATGAGCGACATCGTGATGGCGATCGTAATTTCTTCCTTCTTGGACTTGAGTATCGATCCCATCATCCTTATGGCTTCCGAATAGCGTCCTAGCTTGAGAAGCCTGAGAAGCCGCATGAGGCGCAGGCCTCTTAAAAAGAGGAGGTCGACCGGTATGAGCATTGGAAGGTAGAAGGGCGCAATCGCGATCAAGTCGATGATCGCAAACGGCGAGAAGAAGTACTTGATGCGTCCCAAGACTGGATGGCGGTACGAGTCGTTAATCGTGCAAATCCACATCCGGAGGACGTATTCGACCGTGAATATCGCCACGGAAAGCATCTCGAAATACTTGAAAAACGAGGCGTACCCGACGGCAAGGCTGCTGACGGTATGAAGCGTGACGACGACGACGTTGGAAGCTATCAAGGCCACAAGGAATACGTCGATGATCCTGTTCGCCGGACGGTCGCTCGGTGTCTCGAGAGCGTTGTAAAGCGCGTTTCTCCATTTTTCGCTCATCGGTCGCTCCTTGCTGAAAAGGCCTTTCGGAGCTATTCGATTCCCTTGATAACGAGCAGCGTCATGTCGTCCGTCTGCGACGTTTCCCCTGCATGCGCGCGCACGGCGCTCACGATCTCGTCGATCAGCCGGTGCGCTGAATCCGACCTGTATTTCAAAAAGAGCGCGGCGAGCCTATCTTCGCCGTACTCTTCGTCATTTGCGTCGATTGATTCGGTTATACCGTCCGAGTACACCAGCAGCGTATCTCCGGCGCGGAGTGGAACAATGCTCTCGGTATATTGGAAGCTCTCTAGACAGCCGAGCATGAGGCCGCCGGCTTCGAGCCGCGTCGGCTTCTCTCCGGCCTTGAGAAGCAGCGGGTAGTTGTGCCCGGCGTTGGCATAAGCGATCTCGTGCGACCTGCGATCGATGGTTCCGTAGAAGAGAGTGGCGAACTTGTCGTCGTCGGTGCTCTTGTATATGAGATTGTTGGCGCGCGCGAGGCATTCCTTGGGAGAGGCTCCGGTGATGATTTGACTGCGCAGCGTCGCCTGCAGATTCGCCATGAGAAGCGCCGCCGGCATTCCCTTGCCGGAAACGTCACCGAGGCAGAAGGCCAGAATGTCGTCGTTCACGCGCACGAAGTCGAAATAGTCCCCGCCGACGGCCTTCGCCGGAATGCTGACGCCTGCGATGTCGAAGCCCGCGAAATTCGGCGGTTCCTTCGGAAGGAGATCCATCTGGATCTTATAGGCGAGTTTCATCTCTTCCCGCATTAGCTTGAGCGCCTGTTCCTCTGCAAAAAGCCGAGCGTGCTCGATGACCTGCGCCGATTGCGTCGCGATGATCCCGAGCAGCCGCGCATCCGCGTCCGTGAAACCACCCTCGGTGCGCTTGTTGAAAAGGTTGAGCAGTCCGATCATGCGGCCCTTGAGCATGAGAGGGACGCTCAGGACCGATCGCAGCGACCCAGCGTCGGAATTCTTCGTCTGGAAACGGACGTCTCTGGCGAGGTTGTTGATGATGAGCGGCTTCTGATTCTTGAGCATCCATCCGGTGAGCTCGGCACTGAGCCGGCAGGGGAGTGTTTCGCCCGACGTGTCGGCCCCGCGGATGATGGTGTGGAACGGCGTCTCCAGCCTCTTCGCATCGAGAAGCGTGATCGTCGCCTGTTCCACCTTAAGGTGCTTGATGCATCTGTGAACGATGAGCTCGTTTATACGCTCGAGAGAGGAAGTCGAACCGACGGCGGTTGCGATATCATTGAGGACGGAGAGCTCCTCGACGGCCGCCCTCAGACGAGCGTTCTCCTGCTGGATGTCCTCGATATCGGGATCTTTCCCTTTATTGGTCAATTTCGATTCCCCCTCGTATGATGCCGCGCTCATTCTATCGAATCATGAAGCGGTTTTCAAATGATTACAATTGGCTGAGCGTCGGTGTTAGTGAATGAAATGGAATCCGCTTGCACGCTGTACAAATGTTTAGTACCGTAGTGGGCGGTTTTTCGGGGGGTGTCGAAGCGTGGCGTACGTTCCTCTCCACGTTCACAGCATCTGCAGCGGCCCTGAAGGCATGATGGGTCTTCGCGAGCTCGTGTCGCGGGCCTCGTTTCTCGGGCTGGGGGCTCTGGCTTTAACCGACCACAGGTCAACGCTCGGCCATTTCGAATTCTTCGCCGCGGCGCATGCGGCGTCCATCAAGCCGGTTCTTGGCGCGGAGATACAGCACGCGCCGCTGGTTGCCGGTCAGGGTCCATATCACCTGACCCTTCTCGCGGAGAACGAAGAAGGCTACCGCAATCTCTGCGAGATCGTCTCGAGGCACTCGTCGCGGGATAGGGAGCCGCGCGTTTCGGTCGAGGATCTGGAAAGCCACGCCGCAGGGCTGATCGCTCTCACGGGATGTCTCAAAGGGGAGGTCAGTCAGTCCATTCTCCACGGAAATCTCGGGCGTACACGGGACGTCATTCTGAGACTCGCGGCCATCTTCGGTCCTTCGAACGTGTTCATGGAGATCATGAATCACGGCAGGTCCGAGGAGGCGCTCGTCTGTGATCAGCTGCGCGTTCTCTCGGTGAAAATGAACGTGCCGCTCGTCGCCACGAACAACGACCGGTATCTGCAGCGGGAGGACGCGGAGTATTACCGCATCGCGCGCCTCATTCATAGGAAGAAGACCGAAGGCGAAGAGGAGCCGTTTCAGGAATACTATCTGAAAAGGGAGCGAGATCTTCTGCCTCTATTCGCCGAAGAAGGCGATGCGGTCGGCCGCTCGGGCGAGATCGCGGAGCGCTGCAAAGTGGATCTAGCGCGCTCCGGGCGGATATCGTTCTCGGTCGCCCCGAACGCGCACGATGCGCTCGTCGACATGTGCCGGCGGCGTTTTCTCCTCGCGTTTCATACCAGGCGAGCGGACGAGCGCTCTCGCCTGAAGCGCGCGATGGAGCGGGAGCTCGATGTCGCGCGGGAGGAGGGGCTCAGCGATTTTCTGATATTTCTGCGGAATCTCTTCACGACCGCCGTGGAAAACGGAATTTGGCTGGAGCTCGTGGGGAGCGACCTTCTCGAAAGCATGGTGTCCTATCTGCTCGAGATCATTCCACTGAATCCGACCGATCACGATCTTGTCTTCGAATCCTTCTCTCCGTCGAAGCGCGGCTCGATGCCGCCGATCGATCTCATCGTCTCGGAGGAGAGCAAGAAGAGCTTCGTCGAAATGATACGGGAGCTTCTTCCCGGGCTTACGATCCGTTTCCAGGTGACGCAGGAAGAGATGTCGGCGGCGACGATCGCGAAGGAGGTCGCCGATTCACTCAATGCCCCGCACGAGCTCCGCGAGGATATTTCCAGAATTCTCGCCTTTGAGAAGAGGCATCGCAGCCTCGCGGCGCTCCTCGAGAGCTCGACGGCCGCGCAGCGCATATACAATGATGAACCTTTGGCAAAAAGCATACTCCACGCGGCTTTTGCTCTTCAGGGCAAGATACATCATCTCACGCTCGACAGCTCCAAGCTCGTGGTCTTGCCCGCGGAGATCGAAGGTCTCCACTCGGTCGTAGAGGGCCCGACGGGAGAACGCTTCGCCCAGCTCGGGGCGGCGGCAATAGAGGAAATCGGGGGATGGGTGGTCGGCGTTCAGCATTCTCATTTTCTATCTGCGCTCGAAAGAACGATTGACGGCGTTCAAAAGGAGCGCGATGTCGCAAGAGCCCTCAGGCTCTTCAGAGGGAGCGACCGGATACGATGGACACCCTCTGCGCTCGACGATCCGCATGTGTTCGCCCTCATCTCATCCGGCGATACGGAGGGTGTGTACATGCTCGAAAGCCAGGGTATGCGAGAGCATCTGAAGAGAATCAAGCCGGAGACCTTCGACGAGCTCGTAAACGTTATCTCTCTTTATCGACCCGGGCCCCTCGATGGAAGGCTCTGGGAGAAATACCTGGAGAACGGGGAAAAGAAGGGAAAGGTCTATCTGCCCCATCATTCGCTCGCGCCGCTGCTCGCCGGCACGAGGGGTGTGCTTCTCTACCGGGAGCAGGTGCGGGAGATACTGCAGGAGATCGCTGGGCTCCGCGGGGAGGAAGCGGTAGTGCTCGAACGGGCTTTTCGGAGCAAGGACTCCGGCGAGCTGCAGGCCGCGCGGCTCAAGTTCATGCGGAGCGCCATGGATGCGGGTCTGAACGAGGAGGATGCGCAGAAGGTTTTTGATTTTCTGCTCCACAACATCGCGTTTACGTACAGCAAGGCACTGAGCTGTATCCAGGCCTCGCTCAGCTACAGAACGGCCTATCTGAAGGCGCATCTCTTCGAGAGGTACTTCACGGAGCTCTTGAACAGCAATCTCGATGTCAAGGAGCGCCGCTTGCGTTACGTCGAGTATCTGAAGTCCAGAAAGATCTCCGTCCTTGCACCGGCAATGAACACGGGACTGGAGTCGTACTCCTACCTGGACGGCAAAATCAGAGCTCCACTCGCGTCCGTCGCCGGGCTGGACAGGTCCGAACTGGATGCTATTCGGGAGGAACGTGCGCGTGGAGGGGACTTCGCCTCGCCTGATGACTTCTTCACCCGTCTCACTGGGCGGCTCTCGGCGAAATCCGCGGAGGCGATTATCGAGGCTGGAATGTTCGATGATACTGGCATTCCGCGCGAGGCGCTCGTGGCACTGGCGCGCCCGCAGCAAGATGTGGAATCCGGGAGCGAGCCGCCGCATCCGACGGCGGCGCGCTCATCGGAGCCCAAACGTAAGAAGGGATCGGAGCGCCAAACATCGCTCTTCGACGAGCCATGAAAGAGCTGACCGCGAGACAAAGAAGCATACTCGATTTTCTACGTAGGCACGCGCGCGAGAAAGGCTATCCGCCGACCATTCGGGAGATTCGCGACGCGTTCCACCTTAGGTCGAATCGCGGGGTCGTAGATCATTTGAAGGCGCTCGAGCGTAAAGGGTGCATCAGGCGAGTGCCCGGGAGCTCGAGGGGGATCGAGATCGAGAATGGTTCCGGGCTGCCGGATAACGGCTCGCGGGGCACGATAGCGTATCCGGTCGCGGGGGACGTTCACGCCGGACGGCCCCAGCCTCCGGAGGGCGAGGCGGGGCGAATCCTCGTCCTGGACGATGCGCTGTTCGCCGACCGGGGTGATTTCATTCTCGAGGTCAAAGGGGACAGCATGATTGACGATCATATCATTCCGGGGGATTTGATCGTCGTGAGAAAGGTCGAAACGTGCGAGAGCGGGTCGCTGGTCGCGGCGCTCGTCGACGGAGAGGCGACGGTCAAGCGATTCATCCGCTCGGGCTCGCGCGTGATTCTCCAGCCGGCCAATCCGAAGTGCGAGCCGATAGTTGTTTCGGGTGATGATGGGCGCGATTGCTCCATCATCGGAAAGGTCGTCGGCGTCATC
>JAQTVX010000083.1 GCA_028706585.1 Candidatus Krumholzibacteriia bacterium
AGCGCCTGTTCGATCAGACCGCTCCGCCGCTTGCGGTGGACGAGGCTCTCGCGCGGCGACCGGGTGCCGCGCCCCGCGCTCCGGAGCCGCCTCCTCAGGAGACGGTCGCCGGGCTCAGGGAATCGTTCGCGCGCGCCGCGGCGGATCTCGGCGAGCTCGCCCGGGAGCACTGCGTGAATCCTGCGGATGCCGGATGCAAGGCCATAGAGGAGTTCTGCGAAGAGATGAAGGCCCTGGATCGACTCGAGGGTGAGGAACTCGTACGTTTTCTCCTCGCCCTGCGGCTTCCGAAGGGCAAGGGGAGCAAGAGCAACTGGCGGCCGGCCGCGGCCTGCACGGAGCAGAAGGAGAGATTCAGAGAGCTCGCGGAGCTTCGGGAGGTCGAGCGCAGGCGTGTTTCCGATATTCTGAGAGAGCGCCTCGAGGGATTCGCCGGCGGATTTCTCTCTTTTGTCGAGAAGAGAAAGACCGCCAGAGGCGTTCTCGATTTCGACGATCTGCTCGTCAGGGCGCGCGAGCTATGCAAGAACCGGAGCGCGCTGGACCTCCTGCGCGAACGCTACAGCTACATTCTCGTCGACGAGTTTCAGGATACGGACCCCGTCCAGGCCGAGATTGTTTATCTTCTCGCCGGGGTTCCGGGTGGCCGCGGTGAATCGGAAGGCTCAGGCGCGTCGATAGGCCGCGCAGCGCCGGAAAGCGTTACCGGAAAGCTTTTCATCGTCGGCGATCCGAAGCAGAGCATCTATCGCTTCCGCGGAGCGGACATCGAGATGTACGAACGGGTGAAGGCGCGCCTCGCCATGGACGGCGAAGTACTCTCGATCACGCAGAATTTCCGTTCCGTGCCCGGCATAATCGAATGGGTGAACGATACCTTCTCCGGCGTCATGCAGCCTCCGGAGGGGGCCGCGTTTCAGCCGCGGTATGAGGCGATTCATCCGCATCGCGATGGCGAAGGCTCTCCGGTCGTGCTCGTCGATCTGGAGCTCGAAGGGGATAAGGCAAGCGCGCTGGAGATCCGAACGCGCGAGGGGGAGATGATCGCGCGATTCATTCACCGGCTGCTCGACGGCGGCGCTGCGGTGGTGGACGCCAAGACCGGCGAGGCTCGCCCCGTCAGGTTCGGGGACATCGCCGTGATATATCCCGGAACGACGGGCATCGACTGCTACGAGGAGCCGCTCCGGGCCGAGAATATCCCATACATCGTCGAGGGGGGGAAGCTCTACTACGCGCGCGACGAGATCCGCGACCTCGCTTCGGCGATCTGGGCTGTCGAAGACCCGTACGATGCGCTCGCCCTCGTGGGCGCGCTTCGCTCTCCGATGTTCGGCGCGAGCGACGAGGAGCTGTTTCTCTTCGCGAGAGGCGGCGGCCGGCTCAACTACCTCTCGCCGGGCCCCGCGGCGGCGAAGTTCGGCGAGCTTGACGCCGCATTCGCGCTTCTTGCGGAGCTCCATCGCTCGCGCAACGAGCTCGGTCCATCCGGCACGATCCTCGAGCTGCTCCGGCGCACGAAGTTCCTTGAGCTCTCGGTTCTGAGGCCGCACGGAGAGCAGCGCGTATCGAACGTCAGGAAAGCGATCTCGAGCGCGCGGACCTTCGAAGGAAAGAGCAATTCGTATCGGCGGTTCGCACGCTGGTTCAGGGACCAGGAGATGCTCGTCTCCGCCGAGGGCGAGTCGCCGGTCGTCGAGGAGGAGGGGGATGCGGTGCGGCTCCTCACCGTGCACAAGGCGAAAGGGCTGCAGTTTGCCATCGTGATTCTCGCGAACCTCGTCCAGAGCAGGAGGCATTCATCGAATATTCTCATCGAAGATGGAAGGCGCGTCTCGTTCAAGCCTGGGCTTCTCGAGACGAGCGAACACGCGGCGCTCGCCGAGGCGGAAAAGAATCGGGAGAAGGCGGAAACGGTGCGTCTCCTCTACGTCGCCGCCACCCGCGCGGGGGACATGCTGGTCATACCGCGGATGCCGCAGTCCGGCAGCTATTTCGATTCTCTCTCGGCTCGCCTCGACTCGAAGCGGGTGGAGCGGCTCGCGCTGTCTTCGCTGCCTCCGCTCAGGGGAGAGTCGCGCCCCTTCGTGCGCTTCGCGGAGAGCTCCGCTGGAGAAAAGAGGGGAGCGGCCGAGGAGCGCGCTGGATGGCTGCAATCGCGAACGAGGCTTCTCGATCGCGCCAAGGCGGCGCCGCCGGTCGTAGCCCCTTCGAAGCTCGGGGCCGAGGCGTTCGCGAGCGGGCGCGGAGCTGAAGCAATCGGAGAGGGCGGCATCTATGGGCAAGGGTCGCGCGATCGGAATCTCCTCTTCGGGCAGGCGTTTCACCGGATCATGGAGCTCGCCGATCTCTCCGACGCGCGGCGTTCGCTCTCCATCGCGGCTTCAGTCGCCACCGAACTCGGAATCGGCGACGACGCCTCCGAGCTCGCTCGCGTCGCGGAAACGGCGCTGGGGTCCGATCTCGTCGCGCGTGCCGCGCGGTCCGCACGCTGCTGCCGAGAGGCCCCGTTCACCCTGCGTCTGGAAGGGGGTTTCGTCGAGGGGAGGATCGATCTTCTATTCGAGGAAAACGGAGTCTGGACGCTCGTGGACTTCAAGACCGACGACGTTGCCGCCGAGGACGTGGACGACAGGCTCGCCGTGTACCGCCCGCAGGCGGCCGTGTACGCGTTCGCGCTGGGGAGAATCGGCATTGAATGCAGGGGGGGAATAGCTCTGTTCTTCGTGCGGCCCGATGTCGTCAAGACGATCGAGCTCTCCGCGGACCTTGCGCGGGAGGCGGAGGATCTGATTCGCGGCGAGGCTCTCAGGCGCGCGCTCGCTTGAGGCTTTTCGATAACCTGCTCTCCACGATCGTCACCCCGAGCCCTGGACCGTCCGGCAGCGCCAGCTTTCCTTCTCGCGCCTTCACTCCCGAGGCTGGATCGTTCCCGATGAGGATATTTCCATCGAGGTCCGCGTAGTCGACCAGCGGGGACAGCTGCGCCGCCGCGGTGATTCCGATTGAGCTCTCGATCATGCAGCCGAGCATGATTTCCATTCCGCGCTCGCGGGCCGCGTGTATCATGCGTAGAGCCTCGTGTATTCCACCGCACTTCATGAGCTTGATGTTGATTCCGCGATAGATGCCGGCGAGCCTGGGGATGTCGCTCGCGACGTGGACGCTCTCGTCGGCGAATATGGGGATCGATGTGCGCGCGGCGAGCCACCTCGCACCCTCGAGATCCGCCGCGGGGAGCGGCTGCTCGATGAGCTCGACGTTCTGCGTTTCGAGCCAGAGCGCCTTCTCGAGCGCCTCTTCCCGCGTCCAGCCCTCGTTCGCGTCGATTCGGACGCGGCGATCCGTGAGGCGGCGAACCGTCTCCATTATCTCTCGATCGTTGTCGAGGCCCATCTTGACCTTGAGGACGGGGAAGTCTTCCGCCTCGGCGATCTTGTCGGCGATGATCTCCGGAGCATCGATTCCGATAGTGTAGGAAGTCACTGGCGTCTTGCCCGGATCGAGGCCGAGCACCGCGTATAGCGGCGAGCCGAGACGCTTGCCGAGGAGGTCGTGGAGCGCCATGTCGACCGCCGCCAGCGCGGCCTTCTCTCCCTTGAGCAGCGCGGCGGCCCGCCCGAGGACATCCTCGATCTGTTCAGCGGGCTCCAGTGCCGCCGCATCGAGCGATGCGAGCGCCCGTTCGGCCGATTCGGCGCTCTGGCCGTATCTGGGCGACGGCGCTGCCTCGCCGAGGCCATCGAGACCGCCGTCCTCGAGGCGCACTATCACCGATTCCCGATACTGGTCGGCGCTGCGCGCGATGCGGAAAGTGTGCGCGAGCTCGAGGCGGATTCTGGCGAGTGATATTCTCATGGAACCTCCCCTGCGCCGGGCTCGACTCCACGGCAGCCATACCCGGCGGTTCCGCCGCTTTTGGTTCCCCAATATCTCGATCTCGGCTATAATAGACCGCAATCGCGTCTCGAGCAAGGCCGGGTTGACGCGATCGGGCGAACGCTCGGGCGAGGAGGGGATCGCATGGCATCCGGAGTTCCACGACTGCGCGCGCGGAAGAAGTACTCGAAGAAAACCATCGATACGCTCTTGAAGGGGCTCGATTATTCGACCGACGGCATCTTCCTCAGCGTGTGGGACGGGAAGATCCTCTATCACAACAAGGCATGGCTCGACATACATGCGCTGGACGAGAACACGGACCTTCGAGGGCAGATGATAAAGGACATCGAGCGCGAGGATCTCTGGCCCATATTGGATAAAGCTCGCGAGGAGACCGCGAAACACGGGCGTTTTTCGTATCAATTCGGTACGATCCGCAGAGACGGCAAGTATCACGACGTTTTCTTTTCCGCCGATGTAATCCCCGGAACGGACCCGCCGATCGTTTTCGTGATACTGAGGGAGGTCACCGATCTCGTGCGGATGCAAACCGAGATCGCGCGGCGAAATCTGGAGCTCGAGCTTCTCAACGAAATCCACGGCGCCATGACGAAAACGTGGAGCCGGAAAAGGATCATGAGGCACATTGTAAAGCTTCTCGCGGGATTCATCGGGGCGCAGAGCTGGGGGATCTACTTCATCGATCGTTCGAAGGAACAAACGATAATGATCGAGTCGGCCGGTATCCCGGCGAACGTTCTCAAGGGGCTGAAGCGTATTCCACTGAAGAACGATATGGCTTTCGCAAGTATTGCGCGCTCGCGCCGCACCTTCGTGATTGAAGAGGAACTCCCCGGCTACTATGGCGATGATAAGGATATACGCAGGCTCATGGGGTTCAAGCGGACGATCGGATTCGTGTTCAGAACGGGAGCCAGGAGGGATTTCCTGGTGATCTTCGGGCTGGACGCAGCAAGAACCATCGATCCCGATGTCTGCAAGTTCTTCGATGCCGCCGCGAAGCAGTTTGGAATGGCGATCGAGAGAGTCGAGCTTCTGGGCGTGCTCAAGAAGCGCGAAAAGGAGCTCCATGATCTGACGGTTCGCTTGATCGATTTCAGCGAAGAGGAGAGGCGCCAATGCTCGCGCATGCTCCACGACGAAGTCGGCCAGGCGCTCACGGGCCTAAAGCTCGAGCTCGAGATGCTCGAGAAAGAGCTGGGCCCGCTCTACTCCTGCACCAGGAAATCGCTCGATGCGATCCGCGGGCATCTGCGGTTGGTTTCGGAAGGAACGAGAGCCCTTTCGAAATCGCTTCATCCGGCGATGCTCGACGAGCTCGGCCTCGTTTCCACCCTCGGCTGGTACATCGATAACTTCGTCCGCAGCGAGAAGCTCGACGTCGAATTGACGGCGGCGGGTTTCGACGAGAACCTTCCGGGTCAGATCTCGCTCGTGCTCTACCGGGTGGCGCAGGAAGCCCTCACGAACGTGGTGCGGCACGCGGGGGCTTCACATGTTGCGATTTCTCTCACAAAGGGCTACCCGAGTGTTATAATGGAAATCGAAGATAATGGACGGGGATTCTCGCTGAAACAGGGCAAGACAAGATCCAAGGGATTTGGTCTCGTTAGCATGCGGGAGAGAGTGGAGCTCATGGGCGGCACTTTCCAAATCAAGTCCTCGCGTGGAAAGGGCACGACCATACGGGTGAAAGTCCCGATCGAGGCGCACGATGACCGATAGGATAAGGGTCGTTCTCGTGGAAGACCACACGATTGTCCGCGAGGGGCTGCGGCCTCTTCTGGAGCGGAGAGGCGTTGAGGTAGTCGGCGAGGCCGGGGACGGTTTGCAGGCCGTGAAGATCGTGAGAGAGCTCGCCCCCGAGCTGGTGATCATGGACGTTGCGCTGCCTCGCCTCGGCGGGATCGAGGCGACGCACAGGATAGTCAAGAGCATGCCGGACGCGAAGGTGATCATGCTCACCATCCACGACGAGCCGCAGTTCGTCTACAAGGCGCTCGAGGCCGGCGCCAAAGGGTATCTCGTCAAGGAAACGCCGTTCGAGGAGCTCATGACCGCGATCAAGGCCGTCATGATGGGGGAAACATATCTGAGCTCGAATTTTCCGCCCGGCCTCATCGAATCGTACGTAAGGAGCGCGAAGCGCGGCAAGAAGACGGACGAATTCAGCCAGCTGACCCGGCGCGAACGGGAAATTCTCGGCTATATCGCCGAGGGATACACGAGCCCGCAAATCGCCAAGATGCTCTACATGAGCAAGAAAACGGTCGAGAATCACCGCGCCAATATCATGGAAAAGCTCGCAATCCACGATACGGCGGGGCTCGTTCGCTACGCGATAAAGATCAGGCTTGTCGAAACCTGATTGAAGAGCTATGTTCATTGAAATCATGGGGAAGGCCCGAGCCCATTCAAAATGAGGGCTTATACCCATTGTGTAATTTCAGGCCGAGAGATATTATCTTCTGGTAGGAACTAATGGCCAACCTTGGGGTAAGATAAATAAGAATTTTGAATAAAGAATTAATATCAGGAGGCGGAGACTAGCGAGGTAGTCCATACCGACAAGAAGCTGAAAAAGGGTTTGCCGCCTGGCACTAATGCGGAACCAATCCCTTCCTACCAAAAAACCCCATCTCTTCCCCTAGGAGATGAGCCGCTTATCTGGGAAAGGCTCCCACCTGGCAACAGGATTGAACCCTCAACGCTCCGGTGAGAGTCCCTTAGGATCGCTTTCCACATCAATGGAGCTGGGGTTCAGGTCAGGCGGCAATTTTATTGTCCCCCCCGCATGCCATACCCGCGGCAAACCGGGGCCAAATGCCCGGGCCGCTTTTCCTTGAAAATCCGCAAATCTCTGATATCCTCTCCCGCAAGCGATCTCTATCGAACATACAATGGGCCAAGGGGTAAGCCATGGGCGGCTGGCTCGAAAATCGAAAGAGAATGCGCCTCGACATCATCAAGGCCTTCTCGGCGAAGACGGGTATCGGCGCGGAGGATTTCGCGCGGATATTCTACGATCCCGCCTTTCCGCCCCTGATCGGGGATTTCGACGGGGAGTATATCTCCGACGCCGACGTTCTCGACGAGACTCTGTCCGAGATGAGCCGCTCGACGGTGCTCCCGATTGGCATTGTCCGGTCGTATTTCTCGAGAAAGGAAACTTTCGCCCAGTTCGGAGAGCATCTCCTGAGGGCGGGGGCGTACTCCAGAGGGACAAAATGAGACGGGCGATCCTGGCGATCTTTCTCGTCATCCTGGCTCCTGCGGTCTCGCGCGCGCAGATCAGCGCCGAAGGCGTGCTCTTTTTCGACCGCGGCCACTACTGGATCGAGCTCGCGTTTCGCGGCCCGGCGGGCCGGGACACGATACCTCCTGACCCCGTGCGCGCGGAATTCGAGATAGAGAAGCTGGGCGGCGCTTCCGAACGCTTCAAACCGTCGAAGGTGGAGGCGTCAGCGGTCCGCGATGGAAGTCCGGTTCTGGTTCTGTCATCGGGAAGGCTGGAAGGGCGGTCGTGCTACAAGGTGACCTATCGGCCGATGAATGCGGAGCCTCTCGTCATCGATTCGTTGTGCGACCCGTTCTGCGCGGCTCAGGGAGGGTTCGAGTGCCGCGGCAAGACCTTCTTCAGGAACTACGTCGCGGCCGCGTTCCGGAGGGACGGCGATGCCTGCGATATGAACCAATTCAAGTACGAGTACGATTTCTCCGGTGAGAAATCCTCGGCGAGCCTCGTGATCGAGCCGCTCTTCAAGACGCGCGGCTTCGCGATCGAGCCCCTCTTCGAGCAGAGCACGGTCGCGTACTCCTTTCGGACGAGCGGCAAGATTTCCACGGACAAGAGGTCATTCGGGATTGGGCTCTCGAAATCGATCTGGGCCGGGGATCTGCGATTGAGCATCGGGGCGAAATACCGGCACGATCGATCGGCGCTCGGACTGGCCGAAGGGGATTCCGTCGTCTTCGCCCAGTGCGTGAGCGCCGAGGGGCGCGTCAGGTTCGATAATCTCTTCGACGGCGTGAACCGATACTGCGTGAGCGTGTTCAAAGGAGTCGATCTGGGCTTCGGCTGCGCGTGGTACGAGTCGGACGAC
>JAQTVX010000084.1 GCA_028706585.1 Candidatus Krumholzibacteriia bacterium
TCACGCGCCACCGCGGATCTATTACCCCTGCACCTGTCGAGCAGCGAACGAACCAGCGCGCGCGACGCATCATCTTGCTCGCGGTCCCGATCTGAGCTATTGTTTCTCCGTCTCTCGCTCAACCTGTTGCACCGCGAGCTCAGATCCGCCTCTGACTTGGCAAAGTCCCCGATCAGTATCGGGAGGTCCCGTACATGAATCGTCTTCGATTGTGCGCCCGCCAGAACGAGAGCATTCGTTACATTGATCAGCTCGCGTACATTTCCGGGCCATGGGTATTCGGCGAGGAGTTTCAGGACTTCATCTTCGATCCTGAAATCGGGCGATGCCTTGCCGACGTAGTACGCGAAGAGCGCAACCATGTCGTCGAGCCTCCGCCGCAGAGGCTCGAGCTGGATCGTCTCGCCGGCAATGCGATAGTAAAAATCAGTCCGGAGTCTTCCGGCCTTCATCATATCCTTCATATCCTCGTTCGAGGCCGATACAACCCTCACGTCGATCGCATGCATGCGCGTCTCTCCGACCCTGCGTATCGCCCCGTCCTGGAGCGCACGGAGCAGTTTCGCCTGCTGCCGGTTCGAGAGCTCCGATATCTCGTCCAGAAAGAGCGTTCCGCCTGAGGCCAACTCCATGAGCCCCGCTTTATCAACGACCGCTCCCGTGAACGAGCCCTTCTTGTGTCCGAACAGTTCGCTCTCGAACACCGCTTCCGGAACGCTGGCGCAGTTGACCGCCACGAAGGGATCCCCGGCACGGTCGCTGAACATGTGAAGCAGGCGCGCGACCAATTCTTTTCCCGTGCCGGTCTCACCAGTTACGACGACCGGGATCGCGGTGGGAGCAAGCTGCCTCACCCTCGAAACCACGTTCAGCAAGTGAGCCGATCTCGCCACAAGGATGTTGCCAATCAACCATTTCTTATTGAAATTCACCTGGTGGCAACTCGGAGATTCCATTGCACGCGGAGATTCTTGCTTCAACCGCCGAATAAACTCCCGACACTCCTCGACCTTGCTCTCGATCCCAAGAGAGGAGAAGAGATGCATCGCCTCAATCGAGTATGATCGTGCCTCGTTCAGAAGGCTTTGTCCGAGCTCGCTCGGCGTCCGGTCTGATGCGCTCCAACACCCATACTCCAGCGCAGCGGCAATATATGTGCAGGCGAGCTCAAAGCGCTCTTTCATGACGACCAGCACGGCTATCGCCTCTTTGAAATACGAACGCGCCAGATCCAGATCGCCCCGACGCGAAGCGAGCAATCCAAGCGCCCTTAGAATCGACCCAAGCTCATAACGATCTTGCAGGTGCTGCGCTACCGGAAGGGCCTTCGCAAGAGCAGCTTCGGCATCATTCAAGCGCCCCATGGCGATATAGACATCTCCCAAGCGTCGATATACCTCGACTGCAATGTCTCCAGACGGGGCAAGCTGAAGCGCCAGTTTTTCCGCGCGGCTCAGGTAGCGCAGAGCAAGTTCATACTTCGCCAGATGATAGCACGCTTCTCCGAGGAATTCGGAGGAGAGGGCCGCCTCCCGCTTGTACCCGCTTCTCTCCGCTAACCGCAATGTGCCACTTAGCGCGGTCCGCGCCACCTCATAATCCCCTTCGAACAACGAAACGCGCGCTTCCGCGATCCGACAGGCAGTAGTAGCTTTTCGATCAGAACATCCGAGAAAACAGTCTTTGGCTACGGAAAGACGATTGCGCGCCTCCGCATACTGGCCTCTCCTGTATGCCAATATGGCCAACATGCGATGTGTAGTCCCCAACTTGAAGTGTTTCCCATCGATGCCGAAGCTTTCCAATGCCTTTCGGTAATAGCACTCCGCAATATCCAGAAAGCTCCTCTGGAACGCCATATACCCCAACATATATTGGATATTCCCTAGCATCGTGTAGTTCGAATTCTTGGCGTAGAAACTGTGACATTCCTGAAGCGATTGATCAGCCACGGCATAATCGCCTTTCCAGAAGCGTGCCTTGCCGAGACAATATCTGAGATTATAGTACTGATCGTCGGGCCAGGCCTGATGAATCGCCTCGTCGAGAATCTCCAGGGCTTTCTGAACATCACCCATCTTAATGAGAACTTCGGATTGCAGAGCGATGATTCTAGCCTCGTTGCATGCCTCAGGATATTCTCTTTCCACCATTTCTAAGAAGTGTGCAGCCTCAGCATAGTCTTGATTGTTGCAGTAGATATCACAGATCCGCAGGAGGAGAGATTTGCGGTCTTCTGAAGGGACCTGGAGCAAAGCTAATCCGCATTGCCGCACTTCGCGAAGCGCCTTAGCATGCTCTTCGTTTGCGATGAAGGCTTCGGTTCTATCTAGGAATTCTTTAATCTTCGATGACAATTCTTGCGATATCCCCTGCCCTATTGTCCCTCAGAATCTCGATCACCAAAATAGTTGTCCGAGCCAGAACATTAAATACAATCGCAATGCTTCCTGTCGATAAAGATTGATCCGTTGCGGGATCATGGAACTGTCAATAATCTGCGCTCTCTCTGCCGCCAATGCTGTTGAGATCGTGCCAATTTTCAACCCCGGATCGTCTCCCGGCTCCCCGTAATCAATCTTCGGTTCATAATTGGTCGGTGGTATGATCTTCTTCATAGAGTCATAAGTAGGTTCCCATTCGGCATGAGCCTGAGATAAAGGAATACATGCGAGCAAAATAAGGATCGCAGAGAATATGCAGTACTTTAAAGGAATTCTCATCTCTTTCCTCCAAAAGGTATATTAGCTGGGTGTGGGTTTTATTGTGCCGGCGAATGCCCGTCGTGTCAAGCTAAATTTCTGGCCAGGAGAACCTCGTTAATTCTCGCAGGCAACGAGACGCTTTCCCAGCGATACAATGAAAAGAACCATCCTCACTACGGTACGGTTGCGCGATGGGGGGACAAAGAGCAGACCGCAGCTCCGAATGGTTCTTTTCCTCTGTCAGGCAAACAGCTCGCTTGCTCATAGCTATAACATACTCCATGCCATTGCGCTCTCTTCCACATCGTTTCGCTACAAAAACCGCGTCGCGCTAAAGCACTCATTTGAAACTAATTAGTCCGGCCGCGACCTTCCGGACAAGGCAGTGCCGCTGCCCGCTCGGAGGCCCAAATCAGCTCGGTTGTTCACGCTGTTCACGCCTCGGAGCGCCGCGCCCCCGCATTTCATTGAAAGGCAATGCAATGGATCAATCGAAATGGTTGTTCACGGTGTTCACGCTATTGACAACATGGAAACGCATGCGCTGTGTGTTCAGATGAGGATTATGCGGAGAAATTCCTTCCAGAGCCTGAGGCCGAAGAAGAGACTCGAATCGGGCTGCTTCGATCATTTATCAGATCGAGCAGCCCGGAGCGCTTGATCTCCTTGTAGAGGGTGCCGCGCGATATGCCGAGCCATCGGGCCGCGGCGCTCTTGTTGCCGCCGCACAGATCGAGCGCTCTTCGCAGCCGCCGGCTCGCATCGGACCGGGCATCGTCGCGGGTTCCGTCGGCGCATACCTGGGATCCGCGGTGACCTTTCCTGATTCGTTCCGGCAGCATTTCCAGCGTGATTACACCGCCGTTAGACATATGCTTGATCCGCTCGATCACCGCGAAGAGCTCCCGAACGTTCCCCGGCCACGAGTAACGCTGCATGCTTTTCAATGCGGACTGCTCGATCCTCGCGACGCTGCGCCCGTTGCCGTTCGAGCACAGGCAGAAGCCGATGAGCGGCACGATGTCCTCGCTCCGTTCGCGCAGCGGCGGCACGAGTATGTGCTCCGCATTGATCCGGTAATAGAAATCCTCGCGCAGGGCGGCCTTGCAGAGCTTCTCCTCGAGATTCTGATTCGTCGCCGAGATGATCCGAACGTTCACGGGCCTCTCGCCGTTCTCCCCGACCCTGCGGATTCTGCCTTCCTGCAGCACCCTGAGGAGCTTCACCTGCTGAAGCGCCGTGATCTCGCCGACCTCGTCGAGGAACAGAGTTCCGCGATCCGCTTCCTCGAAGAGCCCGATCCGGTCCACGAGCGCCCCGGTGAAGCAACCTCTCTTGTGCCCGAAGAACTCGCTCTCGAAGAGATGATCGGGGACGGCGGCGCAGTTCAATGCTACGAACGGATGAGGCGCCCTCGCGCTCAGCGCGTGAATCAACCGAGCGACGAGCTCCTTCCCCGTGCCCGTCTCGCCCGTCACGAGGACCGGCCGGTCGAAGCCCGCGGCGAAATGGATCTGTTCCCAAAGCCTGAGCATGGGCTCCGACACGGCGACGAAGCCTTCATGCCGGGCATAATCCGGCGAGAACCCTATCTTGACGACGCCTCGCCCGCCCTGAAGGACGGGACCGGCGGCAAGTCGTTTCCCGCGCCGCGCCATGACGCGATCGAGGCAGAGCCCCGCGGCCTTCTTCCATGACTCGCTCTCGATACTCCCGAATATGTGTCCCGCTTCAACGGCGCTGGACCAGGCCTCGTTCGAAGCGTTCCCGCCGTCGATGAGAATATCGGCATAGGCCAAGTGCGTCTTTCCGAGCTCGAAATCGCAGCCGGCCCCGTGCAGCACGCTGACGGCCTTCCCGAACAGGGCGCTCCCGCGCTTGCGATTGCCTAGCAGGAACGCGGCCTTTCCCATGCATCTCAGGATCGCTCCCTTTTCGAGCTTGTCCCCGAGTCTATGCGAGAGCCTGAGCGCCTTGCGCAGGAACGACAAGGCCCCCGAGACGTCGCCTCTCGAAAGACACAGCTCAGCGAGCCTTCGATTGGCCTCGGCGACGACGTCTCCTTCCGGGGCGATCGACGCAGCGATATCGAGGCCGCGCCGGCAGAAATCTTCCGCGGCCTGATGCCTTCCCCGCGCGAAATGAACGTCTCCGATGAATTCACACGCCAGGGCCCGCTCACGCGCGAATCCTTGCCGATCCGCCGTGCGCTCCGCCTCACGGTAGCATCGCATGGCCGCCGCAAAGTCGCCTCGGCATTTCGCGATGTTGCCCAGAGCCAGGAGCGAGCGGCACACGCCGATGCTCCACTCGATGCTCTCGAATATCGCCTTCGAGCGCTCGATGCACAGCCCCGCGTGCGAAAAACGCCCACTGCGATACAATAGAATGCCCGCGTTGAGGGCGGCGGCCGCCTCGCCGTAATGATCAGCGACGGCGCCGCAGATCTCTCTCGCGCGGTCGAAGTACTCGAGCGCCGCCTCGTGCAGCCCCTTGTTCTGAGCGACCAGACCCAGCATGGTGAGCACCCGCGATTTCATCCTCGAATCCGCGTGCCGGATCGCGAGGCCGAGAGCCGACTCGAGGCTCTCTTCTGCCTCGCGCGGCTCATTGAGATAGAAACGACAGGCGCCTTCGATGAGGAGCCTTTCGACCGCAAGGGACGGCGGAAGATCGTCTGCCGCTGCGTCGAACGGATCGATGATCGCGAGGGCCTCCCTCAGCTTTCCCTGGCGTCGGAATACATTTGCCCTGATGAGGGTGGATTCGATGAGATGGAGGCGCCTCGTCGAGGAGAGAGCGTTCGTTTCGAGCAGATCTTCAGCCGCGGCGCACAGGCCGAGCGCCTCATCGAAGCGGCTGACGCAGTAGGCGCTCCTTGCCGCGAGGAGCAGCATACGGCAGCGGATTTCGGGTTCGGCTGCGTTGCGCTCGCACAGGGAGAGCGCATTTTTCGCACGTTCATAGCATTTCACATACTCTCCGTGCGCGTACAGGCCTTCGATTTCAAGCGCGTGTTGTTCTGTCAACTTTTCGTCCCGCATTGCGCTGATTCCCAGCGACTACCGCTGCAGATTCCAGAGCCAGATCTGGAGAATCATTCTCCACGAGAAGTTCACCCGCGAACCGATGCTTTCTCCGCTTTCCTCCCGCATGCTTGCCACCTGGATGCCACTAGCTCCCGTGTCGACGACCTTCGTGCTGCTCGTGCATCCGATAAGATCGGAATCATCATCCATCATCATAGGTCTATACTTGGAGTCATTCTTGAGGTGTGGGTCTTCGCCCGGCTCGGCCCCCACCTTGAGCTCGTAGGATAAATCGTCGACCGCCACAATATCGCCGGCTCGAACGTCGGCACGAAAAAACAGCGGAGCGATTGCCGCGGCCGCGGCGATGATGAAAATGCCAATTATGAGATTGTGTTTCTTCATGGCGACTCGATCCTGCAACAATGCGTCGAGCGTTGCATGCGATGGACTGCTATTTCTGAACCCCTATTACGAGCCGCCTGCCGAACTTTTAACACTAAGATCTTACCAAAACACCGCGAACCCTGTCAAGGGGGTACCTCGCCGCGGATGAGATCGTCAAGAAAACCCTGGAAAACGTAAACAAGTCTTTCTCATTGTAAAAATTACTTTACCATGCTATACTCATATGTATAATCGACAATTAGGGGGGAGTCTCGGCAAATGTGTAAAAATAATTTGACGCCTAAAGGGCTTTCCCTCTCCCAGGGATCTGGATCACCGACCACAAATCATGGCCTATCTCATTGCATAACAATAGGTTGACAAATGGCACGCAAACTTTACACATATGGCATATTGCATGCGATGCGACAAGGCAGGAGAGTAGATTTAGTTGCGTGCGGTAGCCAGCCATTCCGCCCCCCAAGCGAATGGCGAAAAGAGTACCCGCTGGAGCGGGGGCTACGCAAGTATGCCCGGAAGAGAGAGTTAGATTCTCAGCAGCTTGAGCGGTCATACCGCATTATGGCCGGGGTGTGCGAAACCGATCCGAGCCGAAAGGCCGAGCTCTGAGATGAACAGAGAGAGAAGCCGGGTAAGGCACGTGGAAAATCCTGCACAGGGTATCCCCCGAGCGGGCAGCCCATTTGCATGGGCAATGGGCCGTCCGTATCCCGCGGTTGTATTCTGTTCCCCTGTGCAGGATTCTCTCTATTCCCCGCGCGTCCGAGCAGAGGAAAACGGATCGTCAGGATCAATAGCTACAATTTTCTCCATCTACAAATCACCTCCGAGCCGAAGCAAGACAAGAAGCATGCCGCGATTGCCGTACAAGGGACGCGGCCGCTGCAAGGCATTCGGACGCATACGGATGCGCTGCGGCGATCAATCGCCGAAGGTCGAAGCTCTCGCCGGAAAATATGTTCACATGAACATTGTCACTGTTCAGCAGATCATCGAAAGGAAACAGAGGTGAGCCAGCATGTGCGCGAGCAAGAGTGAGCAACCACCCAAGGACCCGATTCGGGCCGCACGATCGGACCAGTTCTTTGCGAGGGTTCAGAGCGATATCAAGGATCTCGAGCAAATGGAATCTGTGCGCGCGGGCGATAACGCGGAGCGCCAGCTCGAAAGGACGCTGCGGAAGCTCGGCAAGCTCGAGATGCTCACCGACATCACGAAGGCCCTCAACTCGACGCTCAATCTCAACGAGGTGCTCGAGAATATCATCGATTCGACGATCCAGCTCGCCGACGCCGACAGGGGCTTCCTCATGCTCGCCGATGACCGCGGCGTGCTCGAATTCAAGATAGCGCGGGATCGCGAGAAACACGCCCTTGACGAGGATGAGTTCACGATCAGCTTCAGCATCGTGAACGACGTCGCGCAGCGCGGAGAGCCTCTCTTCATATCCGACATCCTCGATGACAGCCGCTTCAAAGACCAGAAGAGGGTTCTCGACCTGCAGCTCAAGCGCGCCGTCTGCGTGCCCCTCGTGCTCGAGAAATCGATCATCGGCGTCATCTACACCGACAGCGGCCGCCTGTCTCCGGCCTTCGCCAAAGACGACATGTCTATCATCTCGGCCTTCGCGGCACAGGCCACGATCGCGATCGAGAACGCCAAGCTCCACGGGAAGATCGTGCTCTCGCAGGAGAGCCTCGCGCTCGAAAACATGAAGCTCCGCCAGGAGCTCTCGGGCAAGTACGAATTCGCCGGCATCATCGGCAGAAGCAAGTCGATGCAGGAGATCTTCCTCACGATCCAGAAGGTGGCGCCTCTGACGACGACGGTCCTCATTCAGGGGGAGACCGGAACCG
>JAQTVX010000085.1 GCA_028706585.1 Candidatus Krumholzibacteriia bacterium
CATCCGGGCGAGGTCGGACCTATTCTCCTGCATGTAGCCGGGCATGAGCTTGAGCACCGACGTGCTGTAGCCGATATTCGAGAGCATGCCCGCGATCTGGATGTAGGCGGTGGGGATGCTGAGAATGCCGTAGAGCCGCGGTTTGAGGAGAGTGCCGAGGATGATGCCCTTGATCGGCTTGATGACGAGCACGGCCATGCGCGCGACCGAGAAGAAGAGGCTGTCCGAGATTACTCGCGTCGTGGAGAGATCGACGGGGCCTTTCTTCTGCATTCGTCACCTCGCGCCGCTCGTCCGACCCGGCGCGGCGCGCTTCTAGAGAAATCAGGCGCGGAGCGTCACCTCTTGTGCTTGCTGATGAACTCCTCGACCTCGGGTATCCCTCCCTGGTAGATGAGATATCCGTTGTAAGGCTCGCGCTCCGTTATCTCGCCCGCGATGGAGGTGAGCATGATTCGCTTGACCTCCTCGCGGTCGTGCGTCTGCCCGAGCGCCCAGCACAGCTTCATGTACGCGACCTCCGGCAGCAGGTTGGCCCCGGGTATGACGCCGAGGTTCATCATGTCGCGTCCGGTGTCGTAGACGTACATCTGCACGTATCCCCAGAGAGTCTGCACGGTCATGTAAACGTGAATCCCCCGCTCGAAGGCCTTCTTGAGGCTCGGATAGAGCGGCTTGTTCACGTGCCCGAGACCGGTTCCCGCGATGATGATTCCCTTGTAGTCGTGATCGATGAGGGAGTCGATGATGTCGGGCTTCATGTTCGGATAATAGTACACGATCGAGACGCGATCGTCGAATGCGGTGTTGATCTTGACGGTGCGGTCGCTGCGCCGCCTCTTGTAATCCTGTCTGAGATGGATGAAGCGCTTGCGGTCCACCATTGCCAGCGGCACGTCGCCGATCGTGCGGAACGTCGAACGATATGACGAATGCATCTTGCGCACGCGGGTGCCGCGGTGGAGGAGCCCGTAGTCGTCGCTCGTCGGGCCGAACATGCAGACCATGACCTCGGCGATGTCGCCGTGCGCGGCCGAGCTCGTCGCGTTGATGAGATTGATCGCGGCGTCGCTCGATGGCCGGTCGCTCGAACGCTGCGAGCCGACCATGATGATCGGGATCGGCGGATCCTGCACCATGAACGAGAGGATCGCCGCCGTGTGGTGCATCGTGTCGGTTCCGTGGCCGATGATGATGCCGTCGACGCCCCGCTCGATCTCGCGTCCGATGGCTTTGGCCGTGCCGATCCACTGCTCGGGCCCCATGTTCTCGCTGAAGACGCCGTAGAGCTTCTCCGTCTCGATGTTGCAGATATCGGCGAGCTCGGGCACCGAACCGTAGAGCTCCCCGGGCGAGAACGCCGGAATGACGGCGCCCGTGCGATAGTCCAGGCGCGAGGCTATCGTCCCGCCCGTCCCGAGGAGCTTCACGAGCGGTTTGGACGGATCGTGCGGGAATTCCTTCTCGGGAATCTTGTAATGCGCTTCCTTGCGGCCCAGCTCCTTGACCGATTTGAGCGTGTGCACGGCGAGCCCGACGTTGTAGCCGTTGCGCAGCTTGATGACGATATGCTTGTCGTCGAAGGTCTCCGAGCGCGGGAGAATGATGCCCGTGAACTGGCCGCGCGTCGAATCGATCTCGACGTCGCTCCAGACGCCGACCTGAAAACGTTTCAGCGCGGCGAGCGCATCCCCGCGGTAGCCCTTGTAGTAATCCGATGAAATTACGTCAGCCATGTTTCCTCATGAAAGAAAGCGTTCCACGATTGATGCGATCGTCTTTCCCGGGAGCTTTCCCCGGAACTCTCTCATCACGAGCCCCATCACGTGGCGATCGAGCTTGTCCTTCTCTATCTTCGGAAGATCGATCTTTTTCATGAACGCGGCGATCTGCTTCTCGATCGTTCTCGGCGATTCGAGGCCGAGCGCCTCGACCGCGGCCTCGGGCTCGATGGCCTCGGGGCCGCAGGTCTTCTCGATGAGCGCAACGAGGTTACCGCCGTCCACGCCGTGGGCGAGCCCAGCCTTCAGCGTCGCGACGATTCTCTCGTCGCTGGCCGCCGTGAGCTTTCCCTCGCGCTCGAGACTTCTGACCTTGTCGATGAAGAGAGAGGCGAGAAGAATCGGCGGATACCCCGTTTCCTTCACGGAGCGGTCGAATAGATGTTTCTCGCCCGATATCGCTAGCCTCGCGGCCATCTCGGCGGGAAGACCCATTGCGCGGTAGCGCGCCTCGCGGTCCCACGGGAGCTCCGCAATCGTCGATTTGATTCTCTGAATGCGATCCTCCGTGATCGCGAGCGGCGGCAGGTCGGTATCGGGGTACATTCGGTCGGCGCCCGGGAGTATTCTCTCGAATCCGTGCGTCCCGTCGGGAAGCGCCTGGCGCGTCTCGTTCGGCACACCGTCCATGGCCTCGCGTGCCCTGATTATGATCTCTTTCACGCCGGTCTCGACGTCCTGAGCGCTTCCCCACACGACGACAATCGCGTCCCTGTCTCCGACGCGGGCGTGCTTCTTTATCTTCGTCCATTCGGTGCTCGACAGCGTCTCGCCCTCCATGTCGGAGTGCGCGATGTTGGGGAGCCGGTCCAGGCACGCGATGACCCGCACGCGGTCGGAGATTTCCTTGGCGAACGTCGTTTCGGGCTGCGTCTTCGTGGAGAGAATGCCGCGGTAGCCGCGCAGGGCGACCGCGCGCACCTTCAGATTGTCATGGAGGGCGTTGGCCAAAGGATAATACCGCGTTCCCGCGACGAGCTCGTCGACTTCGAAGACGTCCGCCTTGAAAGATGCGTTCGTGATCCCGCGGCTCGCGAGCTCGCGCTTGATGCCGAGGAGCGCGGCCTGCCGGTACGCCTCGTTGTGCACGAGGAGCGGGATAAGGGGGATGCGGCAGACGCCCTTGATCTCGACTCTCCGTCCGCCCTCGATCGATACGTTCACGTCCTGCCGCGCTGCGCCGATTCCCGTGTTCACCTTTCCGGTGGCGCGCGCGAGCCTGCGGAGGATTTGCGCCACCTCCGCGACCTCCTGCGGGGTTTTCATATCGGGGTAGGTGACGGTCTCGATGAGCGGAATGCCGAGCCGGTCCGTGCGATAGGTCCGCAGGTGGCCGACATCGGAGACCTCGCGGCACGCGTCTTCCTCGAGACCGAGCTGGATAATGCCGATACGCCTATCCTTGTAAGGGATCCACCCGTCGACGCCGAGGATCGTCGTGCGCTGGAAACCGGTCGGAATCGAGCCGTCGAGGTACTGCTTGCGCGCGATATGAACCTCGCTCACGAGATTGCAGCCCAGCAACATCGTGATCTCGAGCGCGATGTCGAGGGCATCCTGATTGAGCTCGAATGGCGGCGTGTCGTCCATCTCGTAGGTGCACACCGTTTCCCGGCGTATCTGGTAAATGATTTCCTTCTTCGTCTTGAATTCCATGAGGGCCGTGCCGTCGTACTCGCCGAGCTCGGACAGGGTCGGCCTCATGTGCCTCAGTATTTCCGCGTCGTACTCCTCCGAATACGGGCGCACAGCGGGGCAGCGGCAGAAGAGCTTCTTCGACGTGGCGAGCTGTTGGTGGATCTCGAGGCCCGATTTCATGCCGAGCGCGGCATAGTCCGCCGGCGTGGCATCCTCAAATCTCTTTATTTCGACCACCGGGGGTTACCGTCCTTGCATGAGCTATCAGCAGTCGAGATACATCTGGATCTCGAGGGGATGCGGCCGATTCCTCACCGGCATGATCTCCCGTTCCCTCTTGAGCCGTATCCAATCCTTTATCATCGATTCAGTGAAGACCCCGCCCTCGAGGAGGTAGGAATGGTCCCTGTCAAGCTCGCGCAGCGCCTCCGCGAACGAGGTTGGAATGGGCTTTATCCTGCTCTTCTCCTTGGGAGACATCTCGAAAACGTTCACGTCGTACGGGCCGTAGCCTTCCTTGGCAGGATCGAGCTTGTTTCTGATTCCATCGATGCCGGCCATGGGCTGCGCGGCCATCGCGACGTAGGCGTTGCATGTGGCGTCCGGGGGCCTGAACTCCAGGCGCTTGTACTCGGGACGCGTCGCGTACTTCGGGATACGGATCGCCGCCGAACGATTGGCCAGCGAGAAGAAACAGTTCACCGGCGCCTCGAAGCCAGGCACGAGCCGCTTGTACGAGTTCGTGCTCGGGTTGGTGAAGGCCAGCAAGGATGGCGCGTGCTTGAGAAGCCCCGCGATGTAATGGTGCGCGGCCGCGCTCAGATCCGCGTAGCCGCCCTTGCGATAGAATATGTTCACGCCATTCTTCACGAGGAATTGATGAAAATGCATCCCGTTTCCCGGCTCGTTGTAGAGAGGCTTGGGCATGAACGTGGCGATCTTGCCGTGCCGGTGCGCCGTCATGCGGGCGAAGTGCTTCACCATCATCGAGATGTCGCCCATCTTCGTCAGGGGGCGGAACTCGACCTCTATCTCGACCTGGCCGTGCCCGCCGACCTCGTGGTGATGGTATAGGGACTTGACGCCCGATTCATCGAGGAGGCTGACCGTCTCATCCCGGATGTCGACCATCACGTCTTCGGGAGGGAGCCCATGGTAGCCGGCGAACGTCCAGAGCCCGAACTGGTCCTTGCGCAGACCCTCGCCTGGGATGATCTCGTACGAGCAGGTCTTGTTCGAATTCTTGACGCGCACTTCCTCGAAAACGTAGTACTCGAACTCCGGCCCCCACATCGAGGTGTCGGCGATGCCCGTCTTCTTCAGGAAGACCTCGGCCTTTCGGGAGATCGCCCGCGGGTCCCGCGAGAACGGCTGCTTGGAATCGGCCTCGACGATGCGGCAGATGAAAGATATCGCGGGCTCGGTTCTGAACGGATCGAGATATCCCGTCTCGAGCTCGGGAACGAGCGCGAGATCGCCTTCCTCGATCGAGGAGAGCCCCGGGAAATTGGAGCCGTCGAAGCCGACGCCGTCCGTAAAGAGCTTCTCGTTCACGCGCGAGGGCGGAACGGTGATGTGGTGCCAGCGTCCGAAGAGGTCCGTGAACTTGAGATCGATTTGTTTAATGCCGTGTTTTCTGATCGCGGCGCGCAATTTGGCTAATGACGAAAAAATGGCTAACCTCCCTTTTGAGAGAACGCTGAGCGCACGTCTCTGCGGAGAGCGATCAAGCAAATATACGGAACATGAATATATTTCAAAGGCACGGTGTGTTCAAGCAAAAACACCTCCGGATTTGCGCGGAAGCCCTTACAACAAATTGCATTTGACAAAGTTAGCCGACGATGCTATTCCAGATATTCATTTATTCTAACGGGAGGTTCGGCATGGCGGAACAGAAGATCATGAATCGCTGGCTCGTGGTCGTCGGGGCCATTCTGGTTCAGCTCTGTCTCGGGGCGATCTATGCGTGGAGCGTATTCACGACGAAGCTGAAGGATCCGGCAGGTGCTTTCGCGTTCACCGCGACGCAGACGCAGATCATCTTTTCGGTGGGCCTCGGCATGTTTGCGCTACTCATGCCGTTTGCCGGCAAGCTTCAGGCGAAAATCGGTCCGAGGAAGGTCGCCTTCACGGGCGGTATCGTTCTCGGAATCGGGTATGTTCTCGCCGGCCTCGTTGGAAAAACATTCATGACGCAACTTCTCACGATCGGTGTCCTCGGCGGCGCAGGCATAGGCCTGGCCTACGTGTGTCCGATCGCGGTGGGCATGCGGTGGTTCCCCGACAAGAAGGGGCTCATCACCGGAATCGCGGTCGCGGGATTCGGCTTCGGCGCGCTCCTGTGGGTGCAGCTCGCCGGCGCCTGGGGGCACCTCCTCGATACGATCGGCGTTCTACCGACGTTCCTGTACTACGGTGTCGCCTTCGCCGTGCTCGTTTCGATCGGTTCCATTTTCATGATCTATCCGCCGGAAGGGTGGCGGCCGAAGGGATGGGATCCCGCGCAGACCAAGAAGGGCGCGCCCGCGGAGCCTCCCGTCGATATGTGCTCGAGCGAAATGCTCAAGACGGGCCAGTGCTACCTGATCTGGCTCGCCTACGCGTTCTGCGCGCTGGCCGGCTTGATGGTGATAGGGATCGCCAAGCTCTTCGGCGGCGACGCGCTCGTTTCTTCCGGCCTCGACAAGTACGCCGATCCGAAGATCGCCGCCGCCGCGGCGTCGACCGCGTACGCGATATTCTTCTCGCTGGCGAACGGTTTCGGGCGCATCGGATGGGGCGTTATCGCAGACGGCGTCGGATGGAAGCGCTCAATCGCGATGATGGCGGCCATTCAGGGAATCGCCATGGCGGCGCTGTACTTCCTCGGAAGCAATTACGTCGCCCTCTGCGTGTTCTTTGCGATCGTCGGCGCGAACTTCGGCGGGACGCTCGCCCTCTTTCCGCTCTGCACGGCGGGCTGTTTCGGTGCGAAGAACATCGGGCAGAACTATGGCTTTATGTTCACGGCCTACGGCGTAGGCGGCATTATCGGACCGATTCTCGCGGGCATGTTCAAGGACATGGGCGCGGGCAAGGGCGTCAGCGCCTGGATGCCGCCGTTCATGATCGCGGCCGTTCTCTGCATCATCGCCTCCGCGATCATCGTTACGCTCAGGACGCCGAAGAAGGTGTGCTGACATGGAAGAGCTCATCCGGAAAATGCTCGCAGAGCTCGGCGAGGATCCCGGGCGGGAGGGGCTCCGCAGGACGCCCGAGCGCGTCAAGGAATCTCTCGAGTTTCTGACGAGCGGTTACAACGAGGACATTGAAAAGGTGCTCGGGGGGGCGGTGTTCGAGGAAGAGTACGACGAGATGGTCATCGCGAAGAACATCAGCCTCTACAGCCTGTGCGAGCATCACCTGCTGCCGTTTTACGGCGAATGCCACGTCGCGTACATTCCGAAGGGCAAGATCATCGGCATATCGAAGATCCCGCGCATCGTGCAGATATTCTCACGGCGTCTGCAGGTGCAGGAGCGGCTCACGACCCAGATCGCGAAGACCCTCATGGAGCACCTGAAGCCCTACGGCGTCGCAGTGACTATCGATGCGGTGCACCTCTGCATGGCGATGCGCGGAGTCCGCAAGCGCGACGCCCGGATCGTCACGAGCGCCATGCTCGGGGCGTTCCGGACCGATCCGAAGACGCGCATGGAGTATCTCGAGCTCATCAACAGCGGCGCCAGAAGCGAGTACTGACGCTGTGCCGCCGGGAGCGGCCCGCGGCGCAAATACCGACGTGGGACCGCCAAGAGGGGCCCGCGGCGCCGGTGCCGGCGCCGCTTTCCCGCTTGCGATGGCCGGGCCGTGTATTATATTCAAATTCGCTCATCGCGATACTTTGGACCGTTCCTTTCAGCGGCGCGCGGCCGCGGATTCGACCGACCCGGCTTCGTCAGGAGATATATATGGCTTCGATATCGGAATTCCGCAGGGGCATGGCGATCAAGCTCGACAACGAGGTATGGATTATCACGGATTACCAGCACGTCTCGCCGGGAAACTGGCGGGCGATGGTGCGCACGAAGCTCAAGAACCCCAAGACCGGGCGCGTCGCCGAGCGCACTTTCCGCATGACGGACGTTATCGAATCGATTCGCCTCGAGAGCCGGGAGATGCAGTTCCTTTTCGAGGCTGACGGCAATTTCCATTTCATGGACACGAAGACCTACGATCAGACCTTCATTCCGGGGGATTTCCTCGGGGAGCAGAGGCAGTTTCTGAAAGAAGGCAACTCCTGCACCATCTCCTTCATGGATGAAAAGCCGATCACGGTCGAGCTGCCGAACGCCATCGACCTGGTCGTGGCCGAGGCGGAGCCCGGCGTGCGGGGGGACAGCACGACGAACCTCATGAAAGGCGCCGTTCTAGAGACGGGCGCCAAGGTGCAGGTGCCGCTCTTCGTGAACGCGGGCGACACGGTCAGAATCGACACGAGAACGGGCAAGTACATCGAG
>JAQTVX010000086.1 GCA_028706585.1 Candidatus Krumholzibacteriia bacterium
TCTGAACCAGGTAACAGACGCCGTTCTCCTTGAAGAATCCGGGGTCGCGATAGTTGGACCATTCGTCATCGCTCCACTTCATCCAGAGCGTATCGCCGTGGAAAGGGGTGAAGAGAGCGGATGCCGCCTTGTTCCAGAGGTTCGTGACGTGGCTCATCGCCAGGCAGGTGCGCTGCGCAACGGTGCTCGTGACCCCAGTGTAGTACATGAGATAATAACCGGGGCCGTAGGGGTAATATGTGACGCATGGCGCCCAGATGGCCAGGCTGTCCCATGAGTCGGGTCCCGCGTGAAGAACGTCTCCATGGGTCGTCCAATGCCGCAGATCAAGCGAGGTCGCGTGGCCGAAGCTGCGTTGGTCCGGGGTCATGAAGTAGAGATGAAAGGTGTCGCCGACAAGGATGAGCGAATGGTCCTTGACGATCTTTTCCGGTTCATAGAACACCGGTCCCTCGAAATCGAATGCGACGCCGCGCGCGGCGGCGCCAGCGCAGCACAGGGTGGCGGCGCAGAGGATGAAGAAGCCCGCGATGCAGGCACGCGGGCTCTTTGTGGACGTATCGTTTCGAGACCAGGTCAATGGATACTATCCTTTCCACCAATCGCTTCAGCGGAGAAGGATAACTTTTCGCGTGTAGATCTCCTTGTCGATTTGCAGCCTGCAGTAGTAGACGCCTGAAGGAAGGGCGCCATGTCTGCTCATGGACGGATTCCACATGAACGTATAGTCGCCGGTTTGCTTGATGCCGAGATTGGCGCCGTCCACGAGCTTTCCCGTTACGTCGTAGAAGGAGATCGTTACCCTTTTTCCCGCGCCGTTCGCGCCGATCGTGAACGGGATCGTCGTCGTGGGATTGAACGGGTTGGGATAGTTCTGGCCGAGCATGGCCGCCGCAGCCGGGGCGCCTGCGACATAGATGGGGCCATAGCGTGTCGGGTTGTCTTCAGCGAGCTCGACGAGGTAGTAGTAGAGATCCTTCGTCGGGTCCTCCGTGCTGTCGAAGAACTCGTAGGTCCGGCTCGAGGTGATCGGCTCGTCGTTGCGTTTCTCCATCGCCGAGAGGTCCGGCTCGCAGCCGCGATACACGTCGAACTCGTAGATGCCGCTGCAATCCATGGTGCACCAGGTGATCCGGACTCCGCCGTCCGTGCGCTCGCAATCGGCTGAGGCTATGAGCACCCCGACCTTCTGCTCGAGATAGATCGGCACGTCCTTGGCCTCGTCCGTGCCGAGATTGATTCCAGTGATCGTCGTGTCCCGGTAGCCCGGAGCGTTGGCCGTGATCGCGTACACGGAGGCGCTGAGATCGTCGAAACTGTACGTGTCATCGGAGAAGGAGTTGTACGTTCCGATAATGCTCATGGTCGAATCGAAAAGCGTCACGCAGGTGCCGTCCGGAACGCCGGCGTGGTTCTGGGCGGTCACGGATCCGTAAATGCTCCCCGCTGGGCGCTCGAGCCAGTAGGTGTAATCGGCATCGTTGAAATAGAAGTAGTAGTATCCGCTGTCGGGAAGAACCGCCGCGATGCTCGGTGGGCTCCAGGAGTAATCGGCGATTCCCCAGGTGCCGCTCCAGCCCCAGTGCTTCGGAAGGTAGGAGCCGTCTCTCGTGAACTTGAAGTATATGGTATCAGGGTTTCCCGGCTCGTTGATGAACTTGAGCGCCCGCCAAACGTGGTCTCCGAGCGATTGCATATTATTTGCGGGATCATCGGGTTCGCATGTTATACCGGCGAAGTTGCCAACGAGCTGAACCGAAGCGGGCGTATCGGCCAACGCTCCGTTTGCGAGGAGAGCGAGAAAGGCGCCTGCAATGATAACGATTCTAAAACGCCCCATTGCCTATATTCACCCCTCTGATGCATTTTCTAAAGGTGCAACATCTCCGTAAAGGCACAGTAAAGTTTTTTTACCCCACTATTATATCGCATCCGGTTCTCTTCGTCAAACGCTAAGTCAGGTTTGGCATTAAGGCCAAGAACCCGCCTGGGCGGAATTATGCAAGGAATATACCCTGTGCCCGTGCGAGGTATATTTTTTGCAGTTCCACCGGAGACGGGTCAATCCGGCCCCAGATGGCTTTTCAAGGGAGCGAAGACCCATGGGGGTCAGAATATCCATCAATCACAACTGGTTAGAGGCGCGAGCCGAGCAAATAACGGTCGATCTCCAGAACGAGACCTTCGAATCGCAGGAGCTATTTCGGAGGGCCGAGGCGTGCATTCTGCGGCGGAATTTCGAGAAAGCGGAGACGCTGCTCGCCGATGCGCTCAAGATATCGAGCGAAAACCCGTTCTATCTTTCGTATTACGGTCTTTGCATCGGCATGCGCGGTGATCTCGGCGGCGCCGAGCGGCTCTGCAGCAAGGCTGTCAAGCTGAATCCAACAAGCCCGATCATACTCGTGAACCTCGGACGCATCCTTCTCGAGGAAGGTTTACGGAAGGAGGCACGCGATCTGTTTTCCCGTGCCTACACGATCGACAACACGAACTCGGCGGCCGCCCTCGAGCTTTCCGGCATGGGCGTGCGCCGTCGGCCGGTGATACCGTTTCTCGCCCGGAGCAATCCGCTCAATTTCCTTCTCGGCAGGATCAGACATCGCCTCCTCGGGCTCAGGCCACCCGGTCTGAAAAAGCTCTAGCACCCCGGCCCGGCGGGACGTTACAATCCTCTCGTGGCAAAATTCCCGGGAAAGCTCATGCGCGCCTCCGGCGTTGCGCTCCTGCTCTTCGTGTCGTGCACGAAGGCGGAGGTAAGGTCGCCGGGTGGATGGACCGACGAGCGGTCGCTCGCGGACGCGCGCCTGAACGTTTTTCTGGATGGCGCTCGTTTCGCGGAGGCCTTGAATATGGCGGACAGCCTCATCGCCTCCGGCGCGCGCGATTCACGGGTGCTCGCTCAAAGGGCGCGGGCATTGGCCGGCTTGGGCAGGAGCGCGGATGCGATCGCCACGTTCGAGGATGCGCTGCTAGGGGATTACGAGAACTGTGAGAATCACGTCCAATTTGCGAATTATCTCATGCGCCTCGGGAAGACCGGGCGCGCCCAGACTGAATTCATGGAGGCGAAGCGCTTCTGCGAGGGCCGATACGTGGCGCTCATATACCGGAACCTGGCCGTCGCCGGGATCAAGCTCAATAAGCCGGACCTCGCTCGGCAGTACGTCGACGAGGGGCTCCTGTCGAGCCCCGGGGATCCATATTTGAGCGGACTCAAGGGGATGCTCATCGCGCGAGACAATCCAGTGGAGGCGGAGAGTCTGTTCGCGACGGCTCAGAGCGGCGCGGAGGCGTCGAGCGACTTTCTCGTGCAGTACGGCATCCTGCTCATCAATGCGTCAAGACCGCTCGAAGCGGTCGAGGTTCTCGAAAAGGCCTCCCGGATGGAGCCGGAGGACAGGGACATCCGCATCTGTCTCGCGGAGGCCTTGTATAGGGCGCAAAGCTACGAGGAGGCGGAGAAGGCTCTGAGGGCCCTTCTCGCGGAAAAGGACGAGGCGGAAATTCGAGGCAGTCTCGCGAGGGTGCTCTACCATGAGAAGAGGTACGAAGAGTCTCTGGATATCTGTTTGACCCTCGAGCAGAGTCCAGAGGTGATGGACAGAATCGCGATGTGCCTTCAGGGCCTCGGCAAATCGGATGAAGCGGTTGCCTGGGAGAGAAAAACGCTCGCCGCGAAACCGGATTGGCCTCAGGCCATGATGAACATGGCCGTGATTCTCGCGGCGAGGGGAGAGCTGGACGGGGCGGCCGCGCTCCTCGAGCGGGTGCTCGCCATCGAGCCGGATAACGTCGTCGCGCGCTCCAACCTCGCTCGCTTGAAAGAGGCCCTGGAGGGGCTCCAAAACGAGAAGTAGAATGTGGAGGGGACCGGCTGCGCGCGCCCACATGCGGAAGATTCGAAAAAAGACATGTTGGAATTCCGGATTATCGATTAGAATAGCGCGAGAAACGGAGAAACAATCCTCCCCTGGAAGTCGTACTAGAGGTGAGGATTCCAGGACCGGAGGTAAAGCCCATGTACTGCAAATACTGCGGCACTCAGATCAGTGACGATGTGGATTTCTGCAGCGTGTGCGGAAAGCGGCTCAAGAACGGTGAAGCCCATAACACCCTATACCGGCACGAGCTGACGAGAATCAAACCCGCGAAGGAGATCAGGAATCCAAAAGCGGCCGCGGCCATCGGATTTTTCATGAGTTGGATCTTCCTCGGCCCCGTGGGATATATTTACCTCGGTCAATGGAACTGGTTCTGGCTCACGTTCATCATTCAGATTTTCGCCTATCCATTGACTGCTTTTTTCGCGTATCCGCTGCTTCCGATCGTGTACGGCATCCACCAGTACCAGATGGCCAAGGACGTGAACGAGCTCATCGCCGCGGAGCCGGGACGGAAGAGCGCGGGGAACGGTGGGGCGCCCATGGACAAGCCGTTCGAAAGACCGGGAGCGTAGCACCCAAGCTCGGAGGAAAATCTCTTTGGATCGAAACCTCGCCCTTGAGCTCGTGAGGGTAACGGAGGCCGCCGCACTTGCGTCGGCCCGCCATTTTGGCAAGGGGGATCCATTGGGCGCGGACCGGGCCGCCGTGGAGGCGATGGAGCTTGCGTTCAATGGAGCGAAGATATCCGGTCACATCGTGATCGGCGAGGAAAGAATCAGCGAGCAGTCGAGGCTGTGCACCGGGGATGAGATCGGGGCCGGTGGAATCGCGGAGTTCGACATCGCGCTGGACCCCGTCGACTGCATCGGAGCGCTCGCCGACGGGCAGTCGAATTCGATCTCGGCAATCGCGATGGGAGCGAGGGGAACCTTCTCGAACCTCGTGGCTCCATATATGCGGAGCATCGCGGTTGGAGCCGAGGCCGCGGACGTGATCGATTTGAACGCGTCGGTGTTCGAGAACCTCGTCCGAATCGCTGATGCGAAGCGGGTCTACGTCGAGGATCTCACCGTGTCGATTCTGGACCGTGAGCGGCATCGGAGGCTCATCGAGGATGTGCGCGCTTCGGGAGCGCGCATAGAGCTTGTCAAGGACGGCGATCTGGCCGCGACCATATCGGCATCCCTTCCGGGAACGGGCATCGATTGCATGATGGGTATCGGCGATGCCAAGCAGGGCATCATCGCGGCGGCCGCCGTCGCCTGCATAGGCGCCGGGCTGCAAGTCCGGTTCATGCAAGATGCGGACATCGAGCCGGATAAGCCGGCGGCCGAGCTCGGAAAGATCTACCGGGCGCGCGATCTCGTCGGCGGTGATATCATGTTCGCTGCAACCGGCGTCTCGAGGAGCGATTTTCTCGACGGCGTCATGTTCCGACCCGGGGGAGCGACCACGCACAGCGTCGTTTTCCGGAGCAAATCCGGCACGATCCGGTTTCTCAAGACCGAGCATTCCTTCGAGAAGACCCCCGACTACACGTGAGCCATGCAAGACCTATTCAAGAGCGATTTGCCGCAGCCGCTGGCTGAACGGATGAGGCCGCGGAGCATTGCCGAGTTCGTCGGCCAGGACGATCTCGTCGGCGAGGGAAAGATACTCAGGCGCATCCTCGAGCAAGGGAAGCTCGAATCTTCACTCATATTCTGGGGACCTCCCGGCTGCGGCAAGACGACGCTGGCGCGTCTCGTCGCGCAGGCGGTGGAGGCGCATTTCGAGTTCTTCTCGGCGGTGACCGCGGGGATCGCCGATGTGAAGCGCGTCGCGTCGGAGGCGATCTCCCGACTCGGTCAGAACGGTGTCAAAACGATCCTCTTCGTCGACGAGATCCACCGGTTCAACAAGGCGCAGCAGGACGCATTTCTCCCGTTCATCGAAAACGGAACAATCGTTCTCATCGGGGCGACGACCGAGAATCCGAGCTTCGAGGTGATCGCCCCGTTGCTGTCGCGATGCCGGGTGTTCGTCCTGAAGCCGCTCGACGAGGGGGAGATAGCGAAGGTCGTCAGACGGGCGCTCTCGGATACTGCGGTCGGATACGGCCGCCTCCGTATCTCCGTCTCCGACGAAGACGTCGATTATCTGGCGCATCTCTCGTTCGGCGATGCGCGCACTGCGCTCAATGCTCTGGAGATGGCCGTGCAATCGATTGGGCCGTCGAGCGAGAAAATCGTGCTCACGCGGACTCTTCTCGAAGAGGCGGCCCAGAAGAGGGCGATCCTCTATGACAAGAAGGGAGAGGAGCATTACAATATCATCTCGGCGCTCCACAAGAGCATCCGCGGCGGGGATCCGGATGCGTCCCTCTACTGGCTGGCCCGCATGCTGGAGGCCGGCGAGGATCCGCTCTACGTGGCGCGCCGCCTCATCCGATTCGCTTCCGAGGATGTCGGGAACGCGGATCCGCAGGCGCTCTCGCTGGCGCTCGCCGCGATGCAGGCGTTCGATTTTCTCGGAATACCCGAAGGGAAGCTCGCCCTTGCCCAGGCCGTCGTTTACCTGTCGCTCGCGCCGAAAAGCAACGCGCTGTACACGGCCTACGACGAGGCCGCGAGGGATGTGCTGGAGCATGGGGCGCTCCCGGTTCCGTTCTGGATTCGAAACCCGGTAACGCCTCTGATGAAGGATATCGGATACGGCAGGGATTACCGCTATCCGCACGATGAGCCCGATTCCGTGGTGGATCAGGAATACTTCCCCGCCGAGCTCGCGGGACGCCGCTACTACCACCCTGTGGAACGAGGCTTCGAGCGGGAAATGATCAAGCGTTTCGAGTACTGGCGTAGCCTTCGCAGGAAGAAGAAGCGGGAAGAGAGCGAAACGTAGCAGAAATCCCCCGAAAAACCTCTGGGAATTGCAGGAGAGGCAATAGTCGATTTACCTGTCAGTCAATGCCTTACAAGGGCAGCGCGTAAGAATTTTTGCCGTATTGACAAGAACTCCCAAATCTGTCATAATTGTTCAAGAGTTAAGAATTTTTACGAGGCCTTTTTAAGCGATGCAGGGGTCAATGGAGGATTGTATGAAAAAGGCCCTCTTTGTCATGGTGTTAGTTCTAACGCTCGCAACCGTCATGAGCGGTGCGCCGAAAGCGCAGTGCTTTGGCTCGCTCATGCTTTCGTCGACCTATTATCAGTTCGACTATCTCGTGCGGCTCGCCGTTCACTTCGGCGGCGCGGAGTCCATTCCCTCCGGCATCATCTGCTCGAGAAGCATGCTTCCGAGCGAGCTCACGCTCGACGTTCCGATCTGGGCGTACAATCTCAACGAGGGAGTTCAATACCTCGAGTTTTCGATCGTATCGAACGAGAGCCTCGCGGTGTTCATCCCGGACAACTGCTTCCAAATCGTTGGGAGCTGCAGGTGCCAGTGCGGGAATAACTACAGAATCGATCTTGCGCTCCAGGCGTGCGAGGCGGAGTGCGGCCCGGTGCGCGTCGGCTACGCGCAGGTCGTCCGCGTCGGCGGAAAAGATCCAGTCTGGGTCGATCTCAAGCCGAACAGTCAGACGGGCAAGATGTTCGCGATGGATATCTACGGCAAGTCACACAATATGTTCTCTCCGCAGCACGGAGGCTTCATCGGGCAGAACTATCTCTATGCCTGCCAGCCGCCGATCTGCGACGAACCGAACGAGCCCGTGACCGATTTTCTGGCCGAGAAGGGCTCGGGATGCTCGGTGAAGCTCACCTGGACGGCCGGGAGCGGCAACCGGACGATGGTGCGATTCCGAACCGATCAGTATCCGGCCGGCATCTCGGATGGGGAGCTCGCCGTCGAGGTTCCGAGCACGCCCGGCGAAAGCCAGTATTTCTACCATACGGATTTCACATCCCCGGTGATGATTTATTACAAGGAGTTCTCCCTGACGCGCGACGCGAGCGATCTCATCACCCGCGACTCGTTCGTCGAATGCTCTTCTGTGGATACGGTCATGGTGAGATGCCAGATCGGCGTCGAAACGACGACGTGGGGG
>JAQTVX010000087.1 GCA_028706585.1 Candidatus Krumholzibacteriia bacterium
CGGGAGCTCTGTTCCGCAGTGATCGCATCTCAGAGGTTTGATGCAGAGCGCTTCAGTCATGTCAGTCCTCACCTTCGAGTAGTGTCTGAATTCTTGATGCCAGCCACGCGTGCGGCGGCAGAAGAAGCTTCGCCCGAATCGTGTCGGACGCGTACAGGACCGCGGCGGCGATAAACGCGAGAGGGAGCCAGGCCGAGGCGAAGAACGCCAGCAGCGCCGGAGCGAAAAAGAGCTTTTTCGCGTCGAGCCGTCTCTGGCGCGGGACCTCGCCGCGGACGACGGAGCCGTTGCCGCCGTCCACCGTGATCGTATAGATGCGGCCGGCGCAGCAGTAGCGGAGCATGTATACCGGATAGTAGTAGAGAGAAAACCTGCTGTCGAAGAGATGAAATCTGCTGGCGCGCACGGACGTGCCGGCAGGGATCGCAAGGTGCGTGAGGTAGCTCAAGGCGTCCTTTCGCGCGCCGCGCTCGCTCCGCGTAGGGAGCGCGATAGTATATTCGTGGCGCCTCGCGTCGTCGAGCACGTACCATTCAAGGAAGCTCGTGCGCAGCGATATACCCTGAAGACCGAGATAGGGAAGGACGCACGCAGGCGCGCTCCAGTCGATGCGCTTGAAGACGAGTCGCGAATACGCCTCGTGCACCTCGCGCACGGTCGCGTACGACGGGCCTGCGGTGGGATCATCGGGAGCGACTGCTGTCTTGGCGAGCTTGACGCGGTCGCCGGACAGCCATCCCATGAGCCTCGCCCGCATGCGCCAGAATGGGACATGGATGAGCTTCATATCGAGGGCGGACGTGTTCCGTGCGCCTATGCGGCCATCTGTCCGCTCGGCGATGTAATGGATCGCGGAGAGGCGCGCCTTGGCCGGCGTGACCCTGGGAGGCAGGATGTAGCTCTGGACGCCGCGCGGGGAAGTGACGTAGAGAGCCGAGCCGCAGTACCCGCATCGGATGCTTCGATCTCCCTCATTGATCCGGATAGAGCCGCCGCATTCCGGGCACGTAGCTCCGAACGCGAGGGACGGCGCCGCCGCAGAGGCGGCCTTGGCCGGCTCCGGCCCGGCCGCCGGCGCTGCGCCAGCGCGCGCAACTCGATCCATCCCCGTTCCAGCCGCCGTTTCCGGGATCATGTGCGCCTCGATGCCTTCTCGCGAAGGCTGAAGATCATGTATGCGCCGCAGGATGAGGCCGTGATGAGAGCGAGGCGAGCGAGCGCGTTCGAGGCGAAGCTCCCGATCGCCAGGTATGCGACGAAGAGTCCGGTCGCCGCCAGAAGGGGGCCGAGAGCTACTCTTCGTGGCCTTTGCGGCGGAAGGCCGTCGGCGATTGTCTGCCAGCTCTCGCCAATGACGAAGGCTCTTCCCTTCCAACTACCGGCTTGATAGCGGATTTCGTAAACGGGCAGATGAACGATCCTCACCGCGCCGTCCGCGGCCGTTTCGATGGGGACGACCTTCTCCCCGCGGGCGCACGATTCATCGAAGAAGCGGTATTGTCCGGCGGGGGGGTATGGAGTCCCACCCGCCGGCACGCGCGATCTGGAAGCCGGCGCGATGGATTCCTTTCCATCCACGCTGTCCATCATCGAGAATGGAATGAATGAGAATTCCGTCGCCGTCTCCGTCGGGCGCTTTCTCCCGTTCTCGATCAGAAAAGAGCGAAGCACGCTCTCCGCGGCTGCATTGTCTCTCTTGTGATCTAGAATCAGATGCTCGGGCCCCTGCGGCCTGGCGAGCGCGAGCGCCGCTCCACAGAAGGAGCAGGTGAGCATCTCCTGGCCGGGTTCCATCTCGTTTTCGCCGCCGCATAGGCTGCATCGCACGAGCACGGGATACCTTCCTTGACGGGTTCGCCCGCAGGCGGGGGCGTTTGCCCATCGGAGTGCCGCCCGCGGGCGGCACTCCGTCATGTAGCATCAACCCTCGATTTTCCTGCCGCAATTGGGGCAGAACTTCGCGCCGCTCTGGAGATCGGCCCGGCAGCCTGGGCATTTCCCGCCGCGCGGGACGGGAGCGCCGCAGGCGCTGCAGAATCGGGCGTCCGCGCCGATCACGGCCCGGCATTTCGCGCACTCGATAGTCTCCTTCACGGCGGTCCCCGGGGCCTTCATGCCTTGGGCAATCATCCCGGGTATCATGAATCCGAGCCCGGCGCCGACTCCCAGCCCCATCCCGCTCGCCGCGGCCGAGCCGGCTCCATCGCCGCCGGCCGCCGCGGCGTCCCCCATCGCCTTGGCGGCTTTGAACTTGAAGAAATCGTTGAGGTCGCCGACCGCCTCGAGACCGCTGCGCTCGTCGATCATCTTCTGCACCTCGGGAGGAGGCGTGATCGAATTGAGGTAGAAATCGGCGAGCTCCATGCCGTATTTCTCGAAATCTCCCACGAGGCGCTGCTTGATCTCGACGGCGAGCTCGTCATAGTTGCGCGGGAGATCGAAGATAGTGTCGAGCCGCTCGCCGAAAAGGTCGTTGATGCGAGAGACGACGACATCACGTAGGTAATCGCCGATCATCGCGCTCGTGTACGAGCCCTGCGTGCCCACGACCGAATTGATAAAGAGCACGGGCTCGACGATCTTGAACGTATAGACGCCAAACGCGCGCAGTCGCACGAGACCGAGCTTGGAGTCCTTGAAGGCGACTGGGTCCTTCGTGCCCCATTTCTGATTGAGGAAGACCTTCCTGTTGACGAAGAAGACTTCCGCCCGGAACGGGCTCTTGAATCCCCAGGGAAGCGAGAGCACCTTTGTAAGGATGGGGAGGTTCTTCGAGGTCAGCGTGTGCCTGCCGGGGCCGAACACGTCGAGCCCCTTGCCGTCCTTGAAGAAGACCGCCGCCTGGTTGTCGCGGACGATGAGCTGTGCGCCGATCTTGATCTCGGCGGAACCCTCGGGTGGAATCCTATGGACGATCTCTTCACCCGATAAGTCGAACCATTCCAGCACTTCCATGAACTGTGACATGCGAGCCTCCAATCAAAAATGCTCTATCTGTTTAAGTTTAATATGGTTTGGGCGTAGAACCCGATCCAGCACCAGCAGTGCAAAGGTGATGCCAACGGCGATAACTTATTTCCAAGAAACGTGCCGTGGGCTATACTGCCTTCGGCGGCATACGCGCGCCCGCACGGATGGATCGGGAGTATCAACCGAAAGGAGTTCGCCGTGGCCCTTTTCGCTGCGTTCGGAATAGGGATTATTTTCGTCTTCATACTGATGGTGATCATCGGCGGCGTTTTCATGTGGATCGCCTCGAAGATGGCGCGCGTCGAGAAATCGGGTTTCGCCCGGGCGATGGCGGCCGCGATAGCGGCTGCGTTCGTCGAGATCTTCGTTTCGTTCCTTTTCAACCTCGTCCCGGTATTCGGCAATTTCTTCGGCTTTATCGTCGGTCTTCTCGTCTCCATCCTCGTCATAAAGGCGATCTTCGGCACGAGCTTCGGCAAGGCGCTCCTTGTCTGGATATTCAATATCGTCGCCGCGGGTGTCGCGATTGTCATAGCGACAATCATCATGGCGAGCTCGCTGCTCATGTCGCACGGCATCTGAGCGCGTTTATGCGGGCGGAAACCCTGCGGACGGCGCCCGAGGCCGAGCCCGGGACTCATTTGATTTATCGGATGTGATCATGGAAACACTGGAAACCGGAGACAATGGAGGACGCCTGCCGCGCCCGCTGCGCGTCTGCATGCTCATCCCGAAGCTCAGAATCGGCGGCGCGGAGGTTCAGGTGCTTTCTCTGCTCGAGAATCTGTCCCGCGAGCGGTTCTCCGTTTCCCTGTGCCTTCTGAGCGGCGGAGATGTGGAGATGGAGCAGGAAGCCGCGCGTTGGGCCGCCTCGGTGTACCGTCTCGGTTTCCGTCGGCGGAATGCGCCGCTCGCGCTCGCGCGTCTCGTGCGATACTTGCGGATGAACAGGTTCGACGTCGTTCACGCGCATCTTCCGCCCGCCGACGTATTGGGCCGGATTGCCGGCAGGCTGGCGGGCGTGAACGTTATCGTCACCACCGAGCACGGAAAGCACCTCTGGAAAGGTCGCCCATACCTTCTTCTCGAGCACCTGCTCGATCGCGCCACCGACATGCGCATCTGCGTGAGCCGGGACATATTGGATATCCGGATGCGGCGCGAGCGTACGCCGCGCGACAAGCTGATCTATATTCCGAACGCCGTGGATATCGAGGCTCTCGCGGCGCCCGTGCGCGATCGGGCCTCCGTGGCGGCGGAGTTCGGCTGGCGGGCCGAAGATCCGCTCATCGTGACCGTCGGGCGTCTCGTCGCCGCGAAGGACTATCCGGCTCTCGTCGAGGCGATCGCTGTGCTGCGGCGGACCATCCCGGACGCAAGATGTCTCATCGTCGGCGACGGAGATTGCCGCGGCGCGATCGAGGAGCGCATCGAAAAGCTCGACTGCGGCGAAGGCGTCAAGATAACGGGCTACAGACGGGACATCCCCGATTTTCTCGGCGCGGCCGATGTGTTCGTCCTCAGCTCGATCCGCGAGGGGCTGCCTGTTTCGCTCCTCGAAGCGATGGCGGCCGGCAGGGCGATCGTCTCGACCTCGATCGGCGGCATACCCGATGCTATATCCGACGGCAGGAACGGGCTCCTCGTGCCTTCCGGCGACAGAGCGGCCCTGGCGGCCGCGCTGGAGAGGCTCGTGCGGGATCCTGCGCTGCGGGCCGCGCTCGGAAGGGCGGCCGCGGCGGATGCCGGGACGCATTTCGGCATGAAGAACGTCGCCGGGAGAATCGGCGATCTCTACGTCGAGCTCTGCTCGCGAAAGAGGGCCCGATCGGCGCGCGTTTGATGCGGTGCGCGGCGGTCGGGAGGGAGGGTTGTGTCATGGGGCTTCGCGGAATCCCCGTAGTCATGTACCACGGCGTGGGGCCCGACCGCCCGGGCTGGCCCTGGAACCACATAATCACCCCTCTCGACATTTTCGAGGCGCATATGCGCGCTCTCCGGGAGAGGGGATGGAAGACCATAACGCTCGCCGAGCTTCATGCGCATATGGCGACGGGTGCGGTCGTTCCGGAAAAATCCGTCGTTCTGACCTTCGATGACGGATATCTCGACAACTGGGTCTACGCGTTTCCCGTCATCAAGAAATATGGCCACCACGCGGTCATCTGGATGAGCACGGATTTCATCGATCCTGTGGCGGTGCCGCGGCCGTCTCTCGACGATGCCTGGGCGGGGCGTAGACCCGAGTGCGAGCTCGAGGCACGTGGGTACCTCTCCTGGGAGGAGATGCGCCTGATGGTCGCAAGCGGCTGCATCGAGATACAGAGTCACGCGCGGACGCATACCTGGTACCCGAGCGGCCCCGCGGTCGTCGATTTTCATCGTCCATCCGGGATCGACGGCTACAAGGCGCCCCTCTGGCTCGGATGGAACGAGTTCCCCGAAAGGAAATTCGAGAGCATGACGGTGCCTCTGTCGGAGCTCATTCCGTACGGAAGGCCGATATACGAACACGGCAAGTCGCTGGCCGTGAGGCGCTACTTCGAGGATCCGCGGTTATCCGCGCGGCTCGAGGAACGCGTGGCGGAGGCGGGGGGAGCAGCCTTTTTCGATCGCGAGGGCTGGCGCGATGAGCTCGACGCGATAGTGCGGGACTTCGGTCCCCGGCGGGATCGCGTGGAGGCGCAGGAGGAATACGAGGAGCGCATCCGCGGGGAGCTTGTGGAATCGCGCGCGATCATCGAGAGCGAGCTCAAAACGCGCGTCGAGTATCTCTGCTGGCCTGGAGGGGGCAGGAGCCCCGTCACCTTCCGCATCGCCGAGGAAGCGGGATACGTCGCGACCACGACGCATTTCGAGGATCGCTCGCGGAGGAACGCATTCGGGCAGAATCCCCATGAGATAAACAGAATCGGCTGCGGCTCGCCATGGGTATGGCACGGCAGGATCTTTCGCCGGACCGGCCCCGGGTTCTTCATCGCGGGCATTGAAATCTACGCCGGCATGAAAAAATCGATTTGGAAGCTCCGATTTTATAAATTAACATACGTTATTGCGCGTCTTTTCGGGTTGATGAAATAGCGAAGCCGGGAATGGGAGCGATGTTTCCACCTCTTTCGCCGATTCTTATACGAAACGTCATATATCCCGTGTACAGGGGGTTCAGGGGCGATACGCTGCTCGCCGCTCTGGAGGAGCTCGAAAAGAACCAGTGGCTTTCCCCGAAGGAGCTCGAGGATCTCTGGTGGAAGCGCCTCTGGTCCCTCATCTCGCAAAGTGCGCTCTACGTGCCATACTACCGCGACGCATTCCGGCAGGCGAATCTGAAAAGCGAAGATATCCAGAACCCGGCCGATTTCGAGCAGCTGCCGTTCCTCACGAAGGACGCGATCCGAGGCGCGGGAAATCGCATCGTCTCCCAGGATCCGCTTCGGCGGGGGTTCGCATCCAGCACGGGAGGTTCGACCGGAGAACCCCTGTATTTCTATGGAGACGTCGCGGCGGGGCCGATCCGGCGAGCCAACACGATGCGCGGCTACCGGTGGATGGGCGTCGATATCGGGGACAGGCAGGCCATGCTCTGGGGGATGCACCTCGATGTGCCGCTGCGTGAGCGCCTCGTCTCCACCGTCAAGAATTACTTCAGCAACATCATGTATCTGTCCACGTTCGACATGTCGGATCAGTCGATGCTCGGCTACGCGTCGCGGCTGCGAAAGTACAAGCCGCGTCTCTTCACCGGCTATCCTTCGGCGCTCGCGCTGTTCGCCGGCTTCTGCCAGGGCAGGCACATCATGGACATCCGCCCGCGCGCGATCATCTCGAGCGGGGAGGAGCTCTACGAGAGCCAGCGGGAGCTGATCGAGGCGGTCTTCGGCTGCCGCGTGTTCGATCGGTACGGGAGCAGGGAGTTCGCGAACGTCGCCCAGGAGTGCGACGAGCACCGCGGGCTCCATATCATGAACGATCTCTTCTACGTCGAGATCATCGCCGCGAACGGGAAGCGGGCGAATGAAGGCGAGGTCGGCGAGGTGGTCGTGACGGATCTCTCGAATTACTACATGCCGTTCATCAGGTATCGAACCGGCGATCTGGCCGTGTCGACAGGGGGGATCTGCAAGTGCGGGAGAGGGCTCCCGCTCCTGGATCGCATCGAGGGGCGCTCCTTCGATTCGATCGTTACCCCCGAGGGAAAGCACGTCGGCGCATTCTTCTGGACGTGGCTCTCTCGCGCCGTGCCGGGGATAAGGCGTTTTCAGATCGAGCAGCGTGAACGAAGCGGCATCGTTTTCAGATTTGTCCCCGGGCCGGAGTGGCGCGCCGAGAACGAACGCAGGCTCGAAAGCAAGATCAGGGAAACCTGCGGCGAGGGATTCCGCGTGACCTTCGCGCAGGTAGACGATATCCCTTTGACCGTTTCGGGAAAATCGAAGTTCATCATATCCAATATCGGAGAGCGCCTCGTCGCGAAGTCGAAGATACACCGGGCGACGGTGACCGGAGAGTTTCCGGAGAGGCCTGATGGCATCATCATCGATGTGGAGCTGATGGATCTCAGCTCGGTCTCCCCGGGCGAGAAGGTGCTCATCGTCGACATGACGAATGGCGAGCGCGTCGATACATTTGCGGTGCCGGGTCCGAAGGGGAGCGGCGCGATCGCGGCGACCGGGGCGACTGCCAAACGAATCCGAACGGGGGACAGGATCAGCATCATGGCTTTCACCTGGGCGGAGGGGCCGTTGGAGAGATTCAGCAACATTCTCGTCGACGACGCGAACCGGTTCGTTAAATTTCTTACCGAGATAGCCGGCGATCGGATCTAGATTTTCCCGAACCGTCTTGCGTCGCGGCCTTTTTGTAGTATAATGATACCTGATTTTCGCCGCGCGGGAGCGCACGAGGTGCCATGAAACGTCTGCTGCTCAAATCGAT
>JAQTVX010000088.1 GCA_028706585.1 Candidatus Krumholzibacteriia bacterium
ACGCCGCATTCCGTCGTGCGTGATGTGGCGAAAGATATCGACGTGGTCGAGATCGGAAACGACCTCTTCCTCGATCGCGACGAGGGGGAGACGCGCGAGAACATGCGGAAGCTTCTCTCGATCGCGGTGCGGCGGGGATCCGCGATCGGGATTATCCACGCGAAGAGCGCCTCGCTGGAGGATCTTCGCTGGATGATCGACGAGGCGCGCAAAGACGGAGTAGATTTTCTCTCTATATCACAGATGATCGCGAGACAAAAACCGGTGATAGCGGAAGGAGAGCGGCTGTGAGCATTATACGGCTTGGGGTCAACATCGACCACGTGGCTACGCTGCGCGAGGCGAGAAAGGCGACGGAGCCGGATCCGGTGACCGCCGCGATGGCGGCCGAGCACGGGGGCGCCGACCAGATCACTTTTCACCTGCGCGAGGACCGGCGGCACATCCAGAACCGCGACGCCCGCCTCATCACCGAGCTCGCGCAGACGAAGGTCAACATGGAGATGGCCGCGACGAGCGAGATGCAGGAGATCGCGCTCGCGCTGAGGCCCGATTCGGTGACGCTCGTTCCGGAGAATCGCGAAGAGGTGACGACGGAAGGCGGGCTCGACCTGCTGAAGGCGAGCGACAAGGTGGCGCCCATTCTCAAGGCTCTGCGGGAGGGCGGCATCAAGGTGGCCGCGTTCCTGAACCCCGATCAGGCGCAGATCAAGGAAGCGGCCAAGCTCGGCTTCGACGCGATCGAGATCCACACGGGGGAGTATGCGAACGCGGGCCGGACCGACGTCGAGCGAGCGCTGCGGGCGATCCGGGATGCCGCCTCATCGATCTCCAAGCACGGGCTCAAGGTGCACGCTGGACACGGCCTCACGTACCACAACGTTCTGCCGATCGTCGAGATCGCCGAGATCGAGGAGCTCAACATCGGACACAGCATCATATCGCGCGCGATTTTCGTAGGGATCGAGCAGGCGGTGCGGGAGATGGCGGCGCTGCTGAGACGGTGAGCGGCTCCGCGGCCGCGCTCCGCCGCCGCGAAAGTATAATTGACATTTGGACGTCCAAATGGTAAGTATGGTTTCATGGTAGAACGACCTGTATGGCTCGGGCGCATCCGGGCCGCGTGGAAGAAGCGGCCCATCGTATGGCTCGCCGGAGTCCGGCGCGTTGGAAAGACGACTCTGGCCCGCATGCTGCCCGAAGCCGTTTATCTGAACTGCGATCTCCCCTCGGTTGTGCGGCGGCTGGATGAGCCGGAGGTCTTCTTTCGCGAACAGCGGCGCGGTTCAATCATTGTGCTGGACGAGGTCCACAGGCTCGCGGATCCGAGTCGAGCGCTGAAGATAGCGGCGGATGAATTCCCGACGCTGCGGATTCTCGCGACGGGGTCATCCACGCTGGCGGCGACAAGCAAGTTCAGGGATTCTCTGACGGGCCGGAAGAGCGTTGTCTCGCTCCTTCCGGTACTCTGGACCGAGTGCCGGGACGATTTCGGCGTGAAGGACCTCGACCGGCGCCTCATGCGCGGAGGTCTTCCAGAGGTTCTTCTGAGCCGCGGGAAGGACGAGACGTTCTATTCGGAGTGGATGGACAGTTTCTATGCCAGGGACATACAGGAGCTCTTCGGCATACGCCAGCGAACCGGCTTTCTGAATCTGCTTCGTCTCATGCTTCGGCAGAGCGGAGGTCTGGTCGATTACACGGCGCTTTCCCGCGAATGCGACCTAAGCCGTCCGACGGTGAAAGCTCATCTTGAGGCGATGAGCATTGCATATGCCGTCTACGCGCTTGGGCCTTTTCATGGAGGCGGGCGCCGGGAGCTCGTAAGGCGCTCCAAGGTCTATGGATTCGATACGGGATTTGTGGCGTTCTCGCGCGGATGGCGGGAGATTCGGGAGGAGGATCGGGGGATTCTCTGGGAGCATCTCGTCCTTGATGTTCTGCGTACTTCAACGGGGGGAGAGGGGTTGCATTTTTGGCGCGACAAGTCGGGGCGTGAGGTCGATTTCGTTGTGCGCCGCGGCGAGAGCGCGGATGCGATCGAGTGCAAGATCAACCCGGACCGCTTCGAGCCGGACTCCCTCAGGGTCTTTCGCTCTGTGTATCCGCGGGGGCGGAATTACCTCGTTTGCCCGCATGTAGATGAACCATACACCCGCCGGATCGGCGGAATGGCCGTCCGCGTCTGCGGGTGCAGCGATCTCTTGTGATCCATCCGAAGCGCAATGGGACCAAGCCTTCTCGAAGCGGGCGGTGCGGGAGATGGCCGCGTTGCTGAGAAGGTGAGAGTATCACCTGAGCGAATCGGCATGCTGCTGTTTCTTGATTTCCAGTATGTGTTGATAGTATGCGGATTTCTTGAATTCGAGGATTCTTGCTTTCTCTTTCATCATGTACTGTGCGGGGTTCATCTCCTCGAAAGCCATTGTTTCGACATTCCAATGGAATGTGTCGATGACTTTGTCATCCATAACAACAAAGAAAGCCGCATCCATCGTTTCATATATAATCAGATCATCAGACGGAGGATAGCTGGAGTAGATTCTCGCATAAACGTCTTCAACATCCTTGTTCGCTCCGGTGATCTCTCTCTGAACCCACTGTTGGTCCCGCAGGGAAACAACGATGGTCCCGACGCATTTCTCGTCTATGAAGACAGAGAAGCCAAACGCATTGGCATATTTGCCATTTCTGTCATTGAGCATCGTGAATATATCTGATGAGTCAGGTTGATAGCTCTCATAGTCAATGCCGATGATCTTTCTCGGGTCCTTGAGTTGCGATCTTGGCAGATCCTCTGGCCAGATGCCGTACTGTTCGAAGAGTCGTGCGTCTGTCTTCAGGCCCATCATGTGCAGCCATCTCTCCTTCGCTGCCTGCACGGCTTCCGGCGGAACCCATGAAGGGAACTGTTCCTGGCCAAGAACTGGGGAACAAGAGAATGCAGCAAATAAGAATACAACTACTGAGAGTATCTTCTTCATTATGGTCGCCGCCTCTGTCGTGCCGAGCAATTTCCACTAGCATCTCCCGCTCGAAATATATCAAGCCCTGGAAGGGCTGCCAATAAGAAAGCGGCGTCGCCTCCAGCGCTTCACTCCGATGATATTCGGATTGCGGGGCGGGTGCCATCGATATACGCTTGTTGCCGGAGAAACCATGCGAGAAAGGAAGAATGCCATGCAGCCTTATCCGGATCGACTCGTAAAGACCGCCGGGATCGAGATCCCGCTCATCGGCTTCTATGATGCCCCCGATCCCGCGCCATTCGCCCCGGTCGTCGAACCCAGGGCCGGAACGCGCGTTTGCGTCTTCGCGTTCTACAAGAATTGGCTCAAAGGGGAGACGCTCCGGGTCACGAAAGATAACTTCGGATGCGGCGGGGCGGGTCGCTCCTGGTGCGGCGTCGAGGAGCGATCGCGCGAGGAGTTCATACATTTTCTCGTCGACGAGGAAGGGCTCAAGGCGTCGCGCGAGCTCATGAGCCGCTGGATCGACTCGAACGCGCCGTACCGGCAGAAGCACCCGAACATTCTCGTGGGCCCGCTGCGGGAGACACAGTACGAATTTCTCAAGACGGTCACTTTCTTCGTGAACCCCGATCAGCTCGGCCTCATGACGCTCGGCGCGCAGTACGAGAGCGCGCCGGAAGATGCGCCTCCCGTGATATCCCCCTTCGGCTCGGGGTGCATGCAGCTCGTCGGAGTCTTCAAGGATCTCGGCGCGCCGCAGGCCGCCATCGGGGGCACCGATATGGCCATGCGCCAGTATCTCCCGCCTGACATCCTCGCCTTCACGGTGACGAAATCGATGTATGAGCGGCTCGCCTCCCTCGACGAGCGGAGCTTTCTCTCGAAGCCCTTCTGGAAGAGGCTGATGAAGGCGCGCAAGAAGGGATAGTCCGCAAATGAAGAAGCCCCCTGCCGCCGAAACGGCAAGGGGCTTTTCATTCGATGCGGCCGGAGGCCGCCGGCATATCCGATCGAAGGCTACTTCTTCGGCAGCACGTGCTCGAGCGGCGTGTACTTCTGGCGGACAGCCTTCGCGACCGCTTCGTCGGTGACCTTTCCATTCAGCATGTTGATGCCGGTCCAGATGGTCCGGTTCGTGCGCGCGGCCTTCACGTAGCCTTTGTCCGCGATCTCGATCGCGTAAGGCAGCGTCGCGTTCGTGAGCGCGATCGTCGATGTCCTGCACACCGCCCCCGGCATGTTGGCCACGCCATAGTGGACGACGCCGTCGATGACGTAGGTCGGATTCGTGTGCGTCGTCGGGCGGATCGTCTCGATGCAGCCTCCCTGATCGACCGCGACGTCGACGATCACGGCGCCCTTCTTCATGGTCTTGATCATGGAGCGGGTGACGAGGCGGGGCGCCTTGGCGCCCGGGATGAGGACGGCGCCGACGAGCAGGTCGGCCCGCGCCACCATCTTGCGGATGTTCGCGATGTTCGACATGAGGAGCGTCACGTTCGCCGGGAGCACGTCGCTCAGGTAGCGCAGCCTATCGAGATTGACATCCAGGATCGTGACCTTGGCGCCGAGGCCGGCCGCCATCTTGGCCGCGTGCGTTCCCACGACCCCGCCGCCGAGGACGACCACGTGCGCGGGCTCGACCCCCGGCACGCCGCCGAGGAGAATGCCGCGCCCCATCATCGGGCGTTCGAGGTACTTGGCGCCTTCCTGAATCGCCATGCGGCCGGCGACCTCGCTCATGGGCATGAGGAGAGGGAGCTTGCCGCTGTCGACCATGGTCTCGTATGCGATGCAGATGGCGTGGCTCTTCATCATCCCGTCCGTGAGAGGCTTGCTGGAAGCGAAATGGAAGTAGGTGAATACGACCTGGTTCTTGCGGATCATCTTGATCTCGACCGCCTGGGGCTCCTTCACCTTGATTATCATGTCGGCTTTGCGGAAAATCTGCCTGGCCGACGGCACGATCGTCGCGCCCGCCGCGCGGTAGTCGGAGTCGGGAAAACCGCTCCCGACGCCCGCGCCTTTCTCCACGAGCACCTTGTGCCCGTGCTTCTTCAGGGTCTCCGCGCCGACCGGCAGCAGGCTCACGCGGTATTCGTCCTTCTTGATCTCTTTTGGAACGCCGATGATCATCGAATCACCTCTGTTTTTGAGACTTCCGAGCGCTCTGAACCAGTGGATTATTGAATATATCGGTTCTCAATATAGCGCAAATATCAGCGGTTTCAAATGAATTTTAGGGCAAAAATTCAGGCATCGATAAAATGGGCTTGACAGTCGCGGGGTTGAATCTATATTCTTCCTGCGTCTAAAACCGACCAGGTTAGGCCGTTTTCTATATACTTTCAGGAGTGCCCGAAAGGGCGTTTTTCATCTTCGGGGGTGCCCGAAAAAGGAGGCAGGTATGCCAGCAGATCCCGTCAACGCCTTCATGGAGAAGGTAAAGGCGCGCGATCCGAACCAGCCGGAGTTCCATCAGGCCGTGTTCGAGGTTGTCAACTCTCTCATGCCTTTCATCAAGAAGAATCCCAAATATCAGAAGCACCTGATCCTCGAGAGACTCGTCGAGCCCGAGCGCGTGATCATGTTCCGCGTGCCCTGGGTGGACGACAAGGGCGATATCCAGGTCAACCGGGGATTCCGCATCGAGATGAACAGCGCCATCGGTCCGTACAAAGGCGGGCTGCGGTTCCATCCGTCCGTGAACCTGAGCATTCTCAAGTTCCTCGCCTTTGAGCAGGTGCTCAAGAACTCGCTCACGACGCTCCCCATGGGCGGCGGCAAGGGCGGCAGCGATTTCGATCCGAAGGGCAAGAGCGATAACGAGGTTATGGCGTTCTGCCATTCATTCATGTCGGAGCTCTTCCGCCACATCGGGGCCGACACGGACGTTCCGGCCGGCGACATCGGCGTGGGCGGCCGCGAGATCGGCTATCTGTTCGGAATGTACAAGAAGCTGCGCAACGAGTTCACGGGCGTGCTGACGGGCAAGGGCATCAAGTGGGGCGGAAGCCTCATCCGTCCCGAGGCGACCGGCTACGGCACGGTCTACTTCGCCGAAGAGATGCTCAAGACGCGCAAGAATTCGTTCGCGGGCAAGACCGTGGCGATCTCCGGCTCGGGCAACGTTGCCCAGTACGCTGTGGAGAAGTGCACTCAGCTCGGCGGCAAGGCCGTCACGCTCTCCGACTCGAACGGCACGATTTACGATTCGGCCGGCATCAACGAGGAGAAGCTCGCGTACGTCATGGAGCTCAAGAACGTGAAGCGCGGTCGCATCAGCGAGTACACCAAGAAGTTCCCGAAGGCCCAGTATAGCGAAGGCAAGCGGCCGTGGTTCGTGAAGTGCGACGTGGCGCTTCCCTGCGCGACCCAGAACGAGGTCGACGGGAACGACGCCAAGACGCTTGTCAAGAACGGCTGCATCTGCGTATCAGAGGGTGCGAACATGCCGAGCACTCCGGAAGCGATCGAGGTCTACCTCGAGGGCAAGATCCTCTACGGTCCCGGCAAGGCCTCGAACGCCGGCGGCGTCGCGACGAGCGGCCTCGAGATGTCCCAGAACAGCCTGCGCCTCAGCTGGAGCCGCGAAGAGGTCGACCAGAGGCTGCATGGGATCATGCAGGCCATTCATGCACAGTGCGTCGAGCACGGCAAGGAAGGCAACTTCATCAACTACGTGAACGGCGCCAATATCGCCGGCTTCATCAAGGTTGCCGACTCCATGATCGACCAGGGCGTCGTCTAGGAAACGCCCCCTATTGCAGCATGGCGAGGGCCCTCCCGTCGGAGGGCCCTTTTTTTGTTCAAATTGTTCCCGCGATCGAAAAATACATTGGAAAAATCGAGGGTCGGTTATTAATATGGGGAAGCTTCAATCCTCATTGAAAGCCGGGCGCGACGCGTTTCGGCACCTTGCTTCGATACCATCTGCGGCGAGAGAACGGACGGCGACCGCGAGCCGAGCGGGGGGTGGATGCGATGTACGACATCTTCAAGGCTACCAACGACGGGCTCATAATAACCGACGAGATACTGAAGGACTGCTGGGTACGGGTCGCCAATCCGACGTCTGCGGAGTGCGAGTTTCTGAGCAAGAAGCTCGGCATTCCTCCGGCATTTCTCACCGACCCGCTCGACGTCGACGAGCGAGCGCGAATAGAGACCGACGAGGGCGTCACGCTCATCATCGTGCGCATTCCGTTTTTCGACAAGGATAACGTCGACATTCCATACACGACGCTGCCGCTCGGCATCATCTTCACCGACGATTGCATTCTCACCGTGTGCGCTAAGTACGTCGAGACCTTCCTCGACTTCGTGAGCGGGAGAGTGAAGAACTTCTCCATCGAGAGCAGGGGACGCTTCATTCTGCAGATATTTTTCAGGACGGCGCTGCTCTACCTGAGCTACCTCAAGGACATCAACAAGCGCACGGATTCCATCGAGATGGAGCTGCACAGGTCGATGCGGAACGTGGAGCTCATCAAGCTGCTCAACCTCGAGAAGAGCCTCGTATTCTTCACGACGAGCCTGCGCTCGAACGAGCTCATGATGGAGCGCATAGCGAAGACGGGGCTTCGCATGACCGAGGACGACAAGGAGCTGCTCGACGACGTCATCATCGAGAACCGGCAGGGGATCGAGATGGCGAACATCTACAGCAACATCCTGAGCGGCATGATGGACGCCTTCGCCTCCGTCATCAACAACAACCTCACCCTCGTGATGAAGTTCCTCACATCTGTCACGATCATCTTCATGATCCCCACCTTCGTGTCGAGCACCTTCGGCATGAACGTGCCTCTCCCCTTCCAGAACTCGCCGCACGCCTTCCTCATAGTGACGGGCATCTCGCTCATGCTGTCGCTCACCGGCGTCTGGATCTTCTGGAAGAGGAGATGGTTCTGAG
>JAQTVX010000089.1 GCA_028706585.1 Candidatus Krumholzibacteriia bacterium
TAATCCGCTTGCGATGATTCATGCCGCACCCCCTGTTCATCTCTCAATCCTGTTCTTCTGCGCCGAACTATTTTCCCCTCGACAACTCGATGATCACACATTGCGTTGCACCGACTTCTCTGCCATCCGAATGGGCGCGATCGACTTGAATCGCATCGTTGGTGACCCACAATGGCTTTGATTCTACCCACTCCGGGGTCTCGAGTAACGGCCACGTACCACCTGTTTCGGTGTCGGCGATCCATAAGTCCGCGGCAACGGTAACCTCGCCCAAATTGTCCAGCTTCGTCGGCCGCGAAAAGACTATCCAACGCCCATCCGGGCTCCATGAGAACCCGTAGTTCGCCAACACATCGACCGTGTCAAGAACCGTGATCTTTCCCCTGGGGAACGAGACCATGTATAACATCTGATGCGGGCGCGAATGGATGGTGCCTTCCACAGCGATTCTGTGGCTGTCCGGTGACCATTTGATGGTTGTCACTGATGCCTTTGCTTTGGGATCCAACACAACACTATCACTCACGACATTCGCCACCGCGAGTTCATGTGGCTGGTGCCGCGATTTCCAAACCACGCAAGCAATGTACTTACCGTCTGGGGACCACTGGGGCAGACATGAGTTGCCGGTTTGCAAGCGAATCGACTTCCCTGTCCGGAGATTCTCTACTTCGATATATGCGTGATGCGTCTCGTCTGTACGCACGTGCGCCACTAATGAGTCGGGCCCGGGGACGTTATTCGCGTCCTCCGAGGGCCATAGGTATCGGCTCGCATCCTCGAATGGTATCTCCCCGGGGCGAGCTTCGCGCACTGTGACTACTGTCCAAGGATCTCCGCGCGGCGAACAACCCGCGTCCGCCGTCGGCAGAAAAACTAGAGCCGCGATCAGCGCAACACAAGCATACTTTCTCATGGTATTCTCCTCCCCCAAAGGACGCTGGGAGTATAGCATGATACCAGCGGATTGCGGGCACTCATTTCAGTATTCGCAGAATCAAATCCGTATCCATCTCAACGCCCTCGCAACGGTCTTGCCGTCAACACCCAATTGCCGCGCAATGGCCTCATTGCTGAATCCCAATTGATTCAAATGCAATGTCTTCTCTTGCTATCTCTTGATATCTGGGAAGGATCTCGGCTTCCAGGAGTTCCGCTTCGAATGCTATCTCCGCCAAGGTTCGAATTCTTCGCGAGCGTTTCCAATTTCTTATTTCTCAGTCGGACATGGGTTCGATTCCCGCCGCCTCCAATCTTTATTTCCATGTAATGGGAATGCTGCTGCTTCTGTGCCCATTCGGGCCGATGTCATATTGCCACTATAGTCTGTAATGATATGACTTCCTATCGCCCGAGAGACATTTCATCCGCGGTGAACGACGCTCTCGTCGACATGCCGGTTGTCGTCCTGACGGGGATGCGACAGACGGGGAAGAGCACGTTTCTTCAAAAGGAGCCGGGACTCAAGCGGCGCCGTTACATCAGTCTCGACGACTTTGCACAGTTGGCCGCCGCCGGAGAGGATCCCGACGGGTTCGTGGCGACGGACGAGCCCATTACAATCGACGAGGCGCAGAAATGTCCCGAGATACTCGGGGCCATCAAGCGCAGCGTGGACCGTGATCGAATCCCGAGGCGGTTCCTGCTGTCAGGGTCGGCGAACTTCTCCATGCTCCGGGGGATTTCCGAGTCGCTCGCGGGACGAGCGGTCTACTTCGTCCTGCACCCGTTTACCCGGCGCAAAATGTCAGGTGCCACGAGGCGCCGGCCGTTTCTGAAAACCTTCTTCGATTCTCCACGCGTCCCACGGACGCCCGAGACCGTAACACCGATCAAGCCGGATGAGATCTTGTCGGGCGGAATGCCGTCCGTTTGCCTCGGTGAAGTGAGGAACCGAGCCCTGTGGTTTCGCGGTTATGAGCAGACGTATTTGGAGCGGGACATCCGGGAGTTGAGCCAAATCGGCGATATCATCCCGTTTCGCAACCTCTTGGGCTTGGCGGCCCTGCGAACGGGGCAGCTCCTGAGTCCGAGCCAACTCGGCAGGGATGCGAAGCTCAACGCAGCGACCACGTCGAGGTATCTGTCACTGCTCGAAATCTCCTATGTGGTACTTCGCTTGAGCCCATACTTGCGAAACCGGGCATCCAGGCTCATCAAAACCCCGAAGTTGTATCTGGGCGACGCTGGGCTGGCCTGTCACTTGGCGGGAGTGGGCGTCTCCGGAGCCGTATTGCCGGAGCCCTTCAAGGGCAGCATATTCGAAACAGTCGTCGCGCAGAACTTGATGGGAATCTTGGGCGCCCGATGGCCTGAGGCACGGCTCCATTTCTGGAACGTGCAGGGCCGGCATGAGGTCGATTTTGTCATCGAAGCCGGCCGCTCATGCATAGCAATCGAGTCGATATCGGGGACACGTTGGACGGACCGCGATCTCGCCGGTCTCAGAGCGTTCCTATCCGCCACCCCTCACTGCCAAGCGGCGATACTCGCCTACAACGGCACCGAGGCCGTTTCCCTGGGAGGAAAGCTATGGGCGCTGCCACTGGGCATGGTTCTATCATGACTTTCCTTCACTAACATCCTACATACAAAGAGTCAATTGCAGGACATCCTTCCAGCCACCAGCACGATGCGCGGCGGGGCGTCCGTGTCCAGAATCGCCGCCTCGAAGGGAATCTCCGCAAAGGTTCGAATTCTCTGCGAGCGTATCCACCACTTCTCTGACTGCCACGGATCTAGCCCTCATAGCGATACTGAAGGGGAAGGCGCCCCCGGTTTTCGACCGAGAGTACTATCTAATATCACATCCTATTTTGGCCTCTCCTTCTTCTCATGGCGTCGCAGTATTTGCACGGACATAGAAGCAAACCTCTTGCCCCCAGCCAGATGAGGCTGTTCCGGTTTTGGGCTTTCATGTGTCCAGTCTTACGACTTCTTGTGGCGTCTAGTGGTTTTCAGGGCAACGTGGCTCAAGGCACTACAGATGTTCCGTTCATCGGGAACCTCGTGCCGTACAGCACCCGGCCTCCTGGACACAATCCGATCGCGCCGCAGCGCGCAAATGCATCGTCGTCTCACAGGCGAGCATTAATGACCATCAAACCGAGCTGCATGCCTGCCTCTCCCGGATCGACCCATGCGCCATCCGTATTGTATCGCTGAACGATCACGAGCTTCTGCGCCGGCAGAACGATGATGACATGCACGCCCACTCCCGTATGATAGTACCCAGTGCCGCCAATCATCTGCGCAAACGCCGATCCCTCCGGAATCGTCATCCACATGTAGCCATACCCCACGCCGGCGCCGGCGTCCATTATCGAGAACGTGGTCGTGCTCTCATCGATCCATTCACTCGGGATGATTCGCTTTTTCTTCCAGATGCCGTTCTTCTGATACAGCACTCCGAACCGCGCCATATCCCTCGTGCTCATTCTGAATGCATACGCGGGATGCATCGATACGGTCGGCTCATATTCGTAGGTGCAGCTGTCAACGTCGAAATCTTCCATGCCAATGGGATCAGCGATCCGCCGCTTGAACTCCTCGAAGATCCCGGTCCCCGTCTCCTGCTCGAATATGGTCCCGAGCGCATTGAAATCCCAGTTATTGTAATAAAAATGCGTGCCGGGCGGATGGCTGCCTCTCACCGGCCGCGAATCCTTCATCTCCGGCGTTTCAGCCGCGGCTTCATGGTACACGCCCGACATGGATTTCAGGAGATCTCTCACTCGGGCCTGCTTTTCATCATCCGTGAGTGCTGGAGGGATATCATCGATCCCCAGCTCTTCCAGAGTTGCATCGAGATCTATATGGCCCAGTGAAACATGAATCCCGTAGAGCGCGCTCAAGAACGGCTTTCTGATCGAATGGCACCGATAGTTCCTCATCACGTTCCCCCACGAAAAGAACACCTTCCCGTCATAGAGCGCCATCATCGAGGCGAAGCCGCTCTGCTCGGCGAATTGCCTCGCCTCGTCCAGTTTCTCGGATGAATAGCCGACAGACTCGGGAACGACGTATTGGAGACCGTTATCGACCTTCACGGGCGCGACGGGATTTTCCGAACAGCCGCCGAATATGACCGCGGTCATCAGACACGCGATGAATGTCACTATCATCCTTGTGCCGCAAGCGGACGCTCTTGCATCGTGCATGCATCCTCCTTTCAACGCTTAGGATTCGCAATCCCGCGGATCATGCGATCGTAACCGAGTTGCGCGTCCTCCGGCACACGTTGGTGGTTAGGCCTCCCTCGCTCGGGACGAGCGTCAACGCCGCGCCGAGTGCCGCCATGTGACCCAGCTTCTCCCAACTGAACATATCGGATGTTACGATCCTAGGATAATAATGTTGCGATTTTTAGACAGTATCCTTTGGCGGTGAAGACAAATGCGAGGGATGCCTGCTCGCTGCTGCCTCGATCAGGATCTCCGCAGCAGCGATCGCAACGGTCTTGCCGTCAACACCCAATTGCCGAGCAATGGCCTCATTGCTGAGTCCCAACTGATTCAAATGCAATGCCTTTTCAGCGATCTGCTGATATTCTGGAGGCTCCTCCATTCGATCCGCCAGCGGTCAGCGGTGAGTCAGGGGAGCACAAGGGAATCGCGGCGCGCAGCGACGATCGAGTTCTGGACCGGCAATGCATGAGGCCCGGGCTTTGAAACGCCCGGGCCTCCTCATGTCAGTTGGACTGCACACGACGGCCTCGCCGCCGCACCTCGCTCATTCGGGGACACTGTACTTGCGGCACACCTCCGAGTACGACATGGACTTCAGGTTGGCGATCTCCTGCTCGCATGTCGAGCCGTCGGCTTGCATCGAGGCATCCAGCGCTCCGCCGGGGATCAGAACGTAGCGGATCTGGTTCTCGGAGGGGATGATGATCGGAGTCGTCGTCGGCGCCGCAGTGTCGTAGTACACGACCTTGATGGAGCCGGCGCTGGCGCGGAAGGAGAAGCTATATGCCGGATTATTGACCAAGAACGGCAACTGGACGATCTCAGGATTGAACCCGATGAACCGCATATAGACCAGCACCACGCCTCGATCTATGATCTCCTGAGTGAGTGACGTGGTGGTCATCGTGTAGGTGCGTTGCGCAACGCCGAATTCGGATTCGGCGTCCCATGTCGACGGGCTGTACCAGTCGGAGTAGATCACGTTGGCCGATCCGGTGGCGCCTCTCGGACCCGCTGGGCCGGTATCCCCCGTACAGCCGAACGTCACGAGCGCGACGGATAGCAACAACCAAGAAGCGCTGCGGAACCTCATACGCGACCTCCTTGAGCCTTGAGGAGAAATGCATGGACCGGTGCAGACATCCCAGGGCCGCCTCCAAAGCCCCGCAACGCGGAACAGACCGAGTATCGTGCCGACGTCGAGCGAGCAGAGGCCCCTGAGGTACTCGAATGTATAGGAAGTTCTTCTCGCTGTCAAGACCGCCCAGCGGTAGATGGAGCGGGTAGGCGGGGCGCGATTTGCTGACAGAAAGGCACCGCGGCGGCTGGAATTGCGGCATCAATAAGAACCTCCGAAAAGACTCGAATTCTTTGCGACAGTGTACGCCACTTCAAAGAGCTCGAACCGCCCGCCGGATAGCACGGACTTCGATCGCAAAGGGCTCCCGGAGCGCGCCCTGATCTCAGGTCAACACTTGTCATCATCGCCGAAGCCACCTGCAAGAAATATCCGGCGGAACGTGAAAAAGTTGTTATCTTCTTCAGTCGAGGAGGTTGGATCGTTTTGCCCTGGATCGACCGGGTGAGGAATCTCAAATACACTGTCTCCGCCCTACGGAGGAGAAGAACGCTGAAGATCGGCGCCCTGGCCCTGCCGGGCGCGGCTCTGGTCCTCGGTGCATCGTTATTGCTGTGTCGCAATGTCATTCTGGAAAGCGCGCTGAACAGCAGGATTCGGGCCTATCAGAGCCGTCACAAAGGGGTTGTCGTAAGCATCGACTCGGCCAGGTTCAGCGGACTCGACCGCATCGTTTTCAAGGACATCCGCTTATGGTCCCAAACCGGACCTCTCACCGTCGATCTGCGCTCATGCAGGATCAAGCTCTCCATCTGGAAAATGTTCGTCGCTCAGGTGCGACCTAAACGCGTGGAGATGAACGATCTCACGATCGATCTTCGCGAAGACAGCTTGCCGGATCAGGATACCACGCGGACTGAGCGCGAAATAAAAGCGAATCGAGAAGACAATAGGGCTCCCGCGTATTCCACCCAGGTCAATTATCTGCTCAATCTGTTCTTCACTCGTATTCCCGATAGGCTGGAAGTGGACCGTCTCACGGTCAATTCGAGTATCGACGGCATCCGGCAGACCTTTCATGTTCCACGGCTGGCCATCAGTAGTCCCGACTTCGACACAAAGATCGAGTTCGAAGAGCAAGGACGGAAGTGGGGTTGCCGCTTCGCGGGAAGCGGCGACCGACGAAAGAGACTCTTGGCATTCGGGCTTTCCCCCTTGCGCGCCGGCGAGAAAATCCACATGCCGTTCATCACGCGGCAATGGGGCGCTCATGTCAGCTTCGATTCCGTCAACGTCCGTCTGAAAAACAGCGGCCTCCATCGCGGAGTGCTGCATCTCGACGGCCTGTTGGCCATCAGCGGCCTGACGCTCAACCATCCCCGCATTGCCGCAGAAGACGTTTTCCTGAAGAACGCCCGCCTCGATTATGCCTTGCACATCGGCCGCGACTTCATCGAGCTGGACAGGCCAACGCGGGTTTCGTTCAACAAGCTCTCGTTCCATCCGTACCTCAGATTCAACAGCAGGCCTGCGAAGCAATTGACCCTGGAGATCGACAGATCAACCTTCAAGGCGGACGATTTCTTCAGCTCGCTGCCGGCCGGGCTGTTCACCAGGCTCGCCGGCATTCAGACCAGCGGGGAGCTCGCTTACCGGTTGAACTTCTTCATCGATTTCGCACAGCCCAAGTCGCTCCGCCTCGAATCGGATCTCGAGAAGCGCGGCTTCAAGATCGAGCGTTTCGGCCGGATCGATTTCAGGGCCGTCAATGAGCCTTTTCTCTATACGGTTTACGAAAAAGACCGAACGCTGAGAACCTTCGTGGTCGGGCCCGAGAATCCGGACTTCCGCACTCTCGAAGAAATTTCTCCCTTCCTGAGAGACGCTGTTCTGATTTCCGAAGACGGCGCGTTTTTCGAGCATAAGGGTTTCTTGATCGAGCACTTCAAGAAATCCATTGTCGCCAATCTGAAGGAGAGACGTTTCGTCCGGGGAGGCAGCACAATAACCATGCAGCTGGTCAAGAACCTGTACCTCGAAAGGCAAAAGACAATCGCCCGCAAGCTGGAGGAAATGATCATCACCTGGCTGATCGAAGAGAATCGGCTGATCACCAAGGAACGCATGTACGAAATCTATCTGAATGTCATCGAATGGGGCCCGGGGATTAACGGGGCGCAGGAAGCGGCGCGTTTCTACTTCCAAAAGGATGTCAAGGATCTGACCCTGGGCGAGGCGATTTTCATGGCCGGCATCATCCCGCGGCCCAGCCATTTCATGTATTCACTCGACGAGGACCGGCGCCCTCGTCCATGGCTGAAAGCCTATTACAGCGACGTGTCCTACAAAATGCTGAAGAGGCAAATGATCAGCCAGCAGGATTTCGACACGCTGATTCCCGATATCCGGTTGAAGGGTCCTGCCCGTTTCATGCTCAAGGCCGATGAGAGCGCGGCCGAGGAGCCGCCAGACCGGATCTTGTTCTTCAGAGGGTTCGACCCAGAACGAGGAATTCACGACGGCGAATATCTGGAGGAATCCCGGCGGCGGGCCTAGCGCGTCCCCTTTTTCTCTTTCTTGATCGGGATAGCGTA
>JAQTVX010000090.1 GCA_028706585.1 Candidatus Krumholzibacteriia bacterium
ATTCTCAGGTACGATGGCCTTTTGATCGGACTCATACGTGCACCTTCCTTCGAAAAGAATGTGTGGATCCCAGATGAATGCCACTTTTCCGCTTCCAAGTACCGTCGCGCCGGAAATACCCTGGATTCCCCGGAAGAGCAGCGGCAGCGCTTTGATGACGATATCCTGTTGACCTATGATCTTGTTGATGACGACGGCGACCCGCCGTTTTCCGGTATCGACTACGATCACCTTCGAGTAGCGCTCCTTCGTAGAATCGAGGGACAGACCGAAGATGTCCTCCGGCATGATGACGGGGATCACCCCGTCGCCGTCGTCCATCACGAGCTCCCCGCGGATGCTCTTGAGCGAGCCTTGCTCGAACCTGCCCGTCTCTCTCACGAACTCGATCGGAAGAGCGTGCACGTCCGGCCCGACCGAGAACAGAAGCGCCTTGATGATCGAGAGGTTGATCGGCAGGAGCAATGCCACCGTCGTCCCCGCTCCGGGCTTGCTCCGAACCTGGATCGTGCCGCCGAACGAGTCGACCGATCTCTTGACGATGTTCATTCCCATGCCCCGTCCGGACATTTGATCCACCTTGGCCGCCGTGCTGAATCCCGGCATTGTGATGATGCGGCACACATCGCTCTCGGTGAGCTCGGCCGCCCTGCCGGTTGCGATGCCGGCGGCGGCCGCGGCGACGGCTATCCTGGCCGTATCGATTCCCCTGCCGTCGTCGGAAACCTCCAGAACCACGTTGTTCCGTTCGCGCCGGGCGCTCAACCGGAGATGCGCCTCTTCGCCCTTGCCACTGGCGCGCCGCTCGGCGGGCGTCTCGATACCGTGGTCCATCGCGTTGCGGATCAGATGAACGAGCGGATCGACCATGCCTTCGAGAACCACGCGATCGAGGCCGATCTCGGCCCCGGAGATCTCGAACTTGATGTTCTTGCCCGTCTCCTGCGAGAAATCCCGCACGAGCCTGTTGAAACGCTGGAACACCTGACCCACGGGGATCAGCCGGGCCTCCATGACTTCTTTCTGAATCTGCGACGTCAGCCTCCACGAGACCGCCAGCTCATCGAGGAGCTGTTTCGAGCCGAGCTCGGTCGCGATCGCGCTGAAACGGATGCGGCTGATCGTGAGCTCGCCGACCAGATCCATGATCCGGTCGAGCCTCTCGAGCTCTACCTTCGTGGACGTGATTCGCTGTTTCACCGCGCCTTCGGTCTTCGATGCCGGCTCCACGGGAGAGACGGCCTGATCGGGCGCGCTCGACACCTTCGAAAGGAGGGCGAGCGCCTCGCTGACGAGCTTGGCGCCTCTTCCTCCGCCTGGCACGTGATTCGCGGACGCATCCAGGGCGTCCGAGCACGAGGTCTCCTCGCCGGAGGCCCCGGTAGCGGCCTCTCCGCCATCCTCCGCGGCCATGCGAACGAGCGTCTTCAAGACGTCGACGGCGCCGAGCATGCATCCGACCTTCGCCGCTGTGATTTCGCCGCCGCGCCTCAGGGCATCGAGCGCGTTCTCGAGGGCGTGGCTCGCCTCGACGATCTGTTCATAGCCCATCGCGCCCGAATTCCCCTTGAGGTTATGCGCGTGGCGGAAAAGCTCGTCCACCTGGGCGCGCGGATCGGAGGCGGACTCGAGGCCGATGAGACCGTTCTCGAGCGCCTGGAGCGTCTCCTCCGCTTCGCTCTTGTACAGTTCCTTATAGTCGCTCACGTTCATAAACGGGCTCCCGCATCCCGATCTCGCGAACATTACGAATGATGCAATCGGCTATTTCTCCGAGCGGGCACACCTCGTCGGCGAGATTGTTGCCGATCACGCTGCCCGGCATGCCGTAAATGAGACTCGATTCCTTGTCCTGGCAGATGGTCTTTCCGCCGTAGAGGTGTATTGCCGCGCTTCCAGCCGCTCCGTCGCGTCCCATTCCAGTCAGAATGACGCCGATAAGGCGTTCCCTGAAGATCGGCACAAAGGACGTCATGGCGAAATCGATCGACGGACACGCGGTGCGCTGGAGCGCGTTCTTTTCCAAGATCATCACGCACGGGCATTGATCCCGCTCCTCGAGGAAGAGATGCTTTCCGCCTGGCGCGACGAGCGCGCGGCCCGGGAGAATCGCATCCCCCTCCTTGGCCTCATGAATATCGAGATGGGAGCGCGCGTCGAGGCGCTCCGCAAGATAGCTCGTGAAATTCGGCGGCATGTGCTGCACGATCACTATGCCCGCCGGAATGTCGCGCGGCAGCTTGGGAATGATCTCCATCAGTGCCTGCGGACCTCCCGTGCTCGCCCCGATCACGACGACCGACCCGAGAGACGACGCGAAGGCCTTGCGCTGCTTTGCGCCGATCTCGATTTCCGAATGAGCGAAGCGCATACGTCCCACATCCACGGAAGCAGCGGCCTTGACCTTCGCTATGAGTTCCTCCGCCGGGAAGCGCTTCCCGCCGCCCGTCTTCGCCACGAAATCCACCGCGCCGTACTCGAGGCACGTGATCGCCAGGTTCGCCCCCACTGCGCTGTAACCGCTCACGATGACGACAGGCGTCGGCCATTCGCTCATGATATAGCGCAGCGTCTCGAGGCCGTCCATGCGAGGCATTTCGAGATCGAGGGTGATGCAGTCGGGTTTGAGCTCCGCCACGCTCTTGAGCACGGCGCGACCGTCCGAACCATGTCCCACGACCTTGATTTCGGGATCGCTCTCGAGCGCATTGACGATCATGGTCCGAATCAGGGGGGAATCTTCCCCCACGACGACCCTGATCTTGCCATTTCGAGCGTTGCTCCTGCCCTCGTTCATCAGTATATCTCCTCGTTGCCGTCCGCGAACCGGACGGCGACGCTCCCATCGGAAATGTCGAAAATGATCGTGCGCCCCTTCGTCCCCCCGATGCATTCGGCGACGATTGGAATCCCCTGCTCGGCGAGGACGTCCCTCGCGGCGGCGATGTTCTCGTCGCCGATCTGGAGCACCCCCTGGCACCCCTTGAAGCAATCGAACATCCTCGCACCTCCGAATATCTTCGCTTCGATCCTGTCGCGGCGCGCCCCCCATTGGAGCATCCGCTTGATGACGACCGGGATAACGGCATCGACGAATTTCGCCCTGTTCGAGTTGTTCTTCACGCGTTCCCGCCTCGGATGCATCGCGTGCGCGAGCGCACCGACACCTGCCGAGGCATCATGGAGAACGATGCCGAGACACGATCCGAGCGCCATAGTCATCATCTGCGCCGGTGCCTGCCCGACGCGAAATTCGGCGACACCCACCTTGACCACGCTCCCGTTTTCCGTTTCAACGGCCAATCACGAGCTCCTTTGCCATCAAGTCGTCTGGGATGAGCTTATCGGAGTCCAAGCACACGACCATCCGGCCGGATACCTTCGCGATGCCGGACACAACGTTCGAATGCGGCCCGCTCACGCCGAGCTCGGGCGCCTGCTGCAAATCCTCGTCCTGAATCCTCGTAACCTCGAGCACCGCATCGACGAAGAAGCCGAAGCTCCCGCACGAGGCGTCGACGATGATCACTCTCCGCTTCCGGGCGGTTTCGCTACCCTCCGCGGATCCGATGCCGAGAATCAGATGCATCTTCACAATCGGGATGATCTCCCCCCGGAGGTTGATTACCCCCTCGACGTTCGTTCCCATGCCCGGCACAGGGAAGAGGTCGAGCGGTCTCAGGATTTCCCGCACCTTCGATACCATGATGCCGTAGTACTCGATGCCGAGGCGGAAGGTGACGAGCTGCATCCCCTTGCGGGACTTTTCGTATGGATGCTCATGCTTCATCGGCCATCATTCCTTCGCCGCGGCTGTGGCTGCCTCTTCGGCCCTGTCGACCGTGCCGACGTTGAACTTGCCCACGTGCTCGCGGAGCTGTATCGCCATGTCGCTCAGCTTCTGGGCGGAGGACGCGACGTCCTCCATGCTCGACGTCATCTGCTGCATCGAAGCGGCGGTCTCCTGCGTGGCCGAGGCGTTCTTCTCCGCGCTCGATGAGATTTCGTCGATCGAGCCGGTGACGTTCTTCATGCCGCGCGAGAGCTCCTTGGTGGCCGCGGATATGCGTCGCGCCATGTCCGAGGAGCTCGTGAGCACCTCTACGATCTCGTCCAGCGCCTGCCCCGTGCGCGTTATGACTTCCTTGCCCTCGGTCACTTCTTTCGCGCCTAGCTCAATGCTTTTGACGGCCGTGCGCGTCTCCTCCTGCGTCTGCCGGATGAGCGACGCGATCTCTTCCGCGGCCCGGGCGCTCCCCTCGGCGAGCTTGCGGACCTCGTCGGCGACTACCGCAAATCCGCTTCCCGCCTCTCCCGCGCGCGCCGCTTCGATGGCGGCGTTGAGCGCAAGCAGGTTCGTCTGATCGGCGACGTCGGTGATGACGTCGACGATCTCGTCTATCTGGTTCGACCGTTCGCCCAGGTGCCGGATGATCTCGGCCGACTCCTGGATGACGGTGTATATCTTGTTGATCTTCTCGACCGCTTCTTTCGCCGAGTTGCCGCCCTTCTCGGCCGTCTCCGTGGCGTTCGTTGCGGCGGACGCAGCCAGCTCGGCGCTGTTCGCCACCTGTTTCACGGAACGCTCCATGTTGCGGATCTCCTTGATCATGTCGTCGACCTTCCGCGCCTGCACATCGGTCGATTTGGCGATGTTCTGCACGGTCATCGACGTCTCCTCGGTGATCGAGTTCATTTGCTCGGTCGCGGCGGAGAGATTCTGCGCGGAGAAATTGACCTTGTCGGCCGTTCCCCTGATCATCTTTATGATGCTCGCCATGTTCGAGAAGAGCGCGTTCAGAGCGAACCCGAGCCGTCCGAGCTCGTCATCGGAGCGGATATTGACTGTCGTGGTGAGATCCCCCGCGTTGTTCGCGAGCGAACGGCTGGCGTTGATGAGCTGAACCATGGGTCTCTTCAGAATGAACTGGACCAGCATGCAGAAGGCGGCGTATCCGGCCAGCAGTGTAAGACCCGTGATCGACATGGCGCGCCACCTGAGATAGCTCAATGCCTGATCCCTGTGCGCCGTCGAGCCCGAGATAGAGGCGAGGCCCGTGGCCGACACCTTGCTGAGCGCGTGTCCGGAAAGATGCATGAACGCAAAGTAGTTCACGATGAAGATGGAGAGCATGACCGCTGCCATGGTCAGGCAGACCTTCGCGCTTATGCTGTTTGAGCGCAGATTGAGTTTCATTGTTCCCTCCTTCAGGAGCTTCGCAGAATGATTTTTTGATATATCTTGTTGCGTGGATCGATCAGCCTGTACAGCTTGAGCGCCGTTCCCATTACGGCTTCGCTTTTTCCAAGAATGAGAATCCCGCTGTCCTCCAGTGACGTATGAAACCGTCCCAGCACGTCATTGCGTACCGCGTTGTTGAAATGGATCAGAACGTTTCTGCACATGACGATATCGAGAAGGGATAACGGCGGCGCCGAAAAGAGATCGTGAACCGAGAATCTTACGCGCCTCTTCACGTCGGCCGCCACGATGAACCCATCCTCGACCGGCTCGAAATACTCTTGCCGCAGGCCGACCGGAATCCGTTCGATCTTGCGTTCTGGATACACTCCGGCGCGCGCAAACGTGCACGCCTCCTTCGATATATCGGTGCCGTAGATCTCGAGATCGAGATCGACGTCGTGCTTCTGAAGGTACTGGAGCGTGATAATGGCGAGGCTGTACGTCTCCTCGCCGGTCGAACACCCGGCGCTCCAGAAACGGATCGTCCTCGAGGGCGAGTGATGCTTCCGCTCGACCGTCGCGGGCAGGATATCGTTGCTGATCGCCTCGAACACGTCCTGATCCCTGAAGAACTCCGTAACGTGAATCGTGACGGCATCGAGAAGCCGATCGATCTCGCCCGGATCGTCCGCGAGGCGCGTCATGTATTGATCGAGCGTCGATAGAGAGAGCACAGACATCCTGAGAGCCACCCTCCGCTGAAGGCACGAGAGGCGATAGTTCGAGAGATCCCTCCCGTGCTTTTTCTGGAGATCGGCGATAAGCTCGCCCAAACTCGCCTCGATGAGAGTCATCGTCACCCCGGATTCAGCATCGTTCGAGCAATGCGCCCCACCCGTGGGGCGCCGCCCGCTTCCACAAAGACCATTATTCCCTGTCGCCAACCCCCAAGCGTGGACTTCGTTGGCTGGTGCATGGAATCGGATTTGCAATTGCTATACCACAGAAGGACGAAGGTTGCACCTCGTCCGGCACGCGAAAGAGTCTATATAAACTGATTCATAAGTATAATGAATTCAAACAGTTACAATAACGTCGGAGCGGCGGGATGCAAGAGGAAACGGCGCGGAAAAAGAAGTAAGTCCGACGAACTTTGCACCTTTCCGTTCGCTTTTTGCAATGGAACTGGAAAAAGGGGAAGGCCATGCAGAACCTTGTGATGAAACAGGTCGATGTCTTCACGGCGAAGCCGTTCAGCGGGAATCCCGCGGGCGTGATAACCGAGGCCGATTCTCTGTCCAGCGAGATGATGCTGGCAATCGCAAACGAGATGAATCTCGCCGAGACGACGTTCGCCACGCTGCCCTCGCGCGATGAGGCGCTCTTCAAGATCCGTTTCTTCACGCCGAGCGATGAAATTCGCCTGAGCGGCCACGCGTTGATTGCTTCATGCTACGCGCTCATCGAGGACGGGAGAATCCCGGTCGAGGACGGCGTGACGAAAACACTCTTCGAAACAAAGGCTGGCATCATACAGGTGGACGTTCATTTCAGGCACTGCAATGCCGAGCGGGCCGGAACCTCGGGCGGCGTCGCCATGGCGATCGGCGGCAAGGAGGCGGGCGTTCTCGAGAAGATCATGCTGCATCAATCGATCAAGCAATTTCGTCCCTCCAATATCACCGCGCAGGAGATCGCGAAGACACTCGGCATCGACGCGAGCGAGATACTGCGAACCGGGCTGCCCCTCGAGATCATCTCGACCGGTCTGGAACAACTCATGATCCCGGTCGCCCGCAAGGAAACAATCCGCGAAATGAATCCAGACCTGATCAAGCTCGGGCTGATGAACCGCAGAAGCGGCACGCATTCGAACCATGTCTTCGCGATCGACACGTACTCGGCCGATTGCACGGCCTACATGAGGCACTTCGCACCGGCGCTCGGCATGTGGGAGGATCCCGCATCCGGCACCGCCGCGGCGGGCCTTGCGTCCTATCTCCTGAGGCACGGGGTCGTCACATCGGGGAACATGATCATCGAGCAGGGAAGAGACACCGACAACCTCGCTCGCATCTTGGTGGAGGCCATGAATGCGGAAGAGTCTCCGGGGGAGATGCGGATCGGCGGGATCGCGGTGACATCGATCACGCGCAGAATCGGAATCGAGAACGGGGAGCTCATTGTTTCCTGAGATCGCTATTTCGGAAGAGAGAACCAGAAGGTCGACCCCACGCCCTTTTCGCTCGTGACCCAGACCCTCCCGCCGTGCAGCTCGACGTAGTGCTTCACCAGTCTGAGCCCGATGCCGAGACCGTCTCTCTTGCGCGAGGAGCCGCCGTCGAGCTGGTTGAACTTCTCGAAGAGCCCCGGGATATCTTCCGCGTCTATGCCGGTACCTCGATCCTGCACCGAAACGACGACCTCCTCGGTCGCGTTTCGCGAGACGATCGTCACGGCCTCGCCTTCCTGACTGAATTTCACGGCATTGCTGAGCAGGTTCACGCACGCCTGCCTGATTCGAAGCGGGTCGAAACTGATAATGGGAATCGTCTCGTCGAGATCCGTGCGCAGGGCCACCCGATTCTGCACTGCGAACGGTTCGGCGATCTTCGTCGATATCTTGATGACGTCGTTGAGGCTC
>JAQTVX010000091.1 GCA_028706585.1 Candidatus Krumholzibacteriia bacterium
CTCACGGCCAATGCCTCCGCCGGCGTGCAGCTTCAGGTTCCGATTTTCAACGGTTTTCGCACGCGGCATCAGGATGCGGAGGCTGAGGCGAACGTGCGCGCCGCGCTCGCGCACACGGCCGACGTCGAGCGCCAGGTTGCCGCGGAGGTGGAACAGGCCCTCGCCGGCGTGAGATCGAGCATGGAGAAGATCGAGAACTCGAAGGTCCAGGTGAGGCGGGCCGAGGCGGCCCTCTCCATGGCCGAGGCCCAGTACGAAGCAGGCGTGGCGACGAACCTCGACGTGCTCGACGCCCAGACCGCGCTATCCCAGGCGAAGCTCGTTCGGCTGAGAGCGCTCTACGAGTACATGATCGGGGTCAACGCCCTCGACCGGGCGACGGGCAAGAAGATCTGGTAGCGTACGAAGGGGGGCGGGCTTTGGGGCTCCTCCGGGAACCGCGCCGAGGCTCGTGGCCGGTGCGACCCCAGGGCGGCCGGATTAGCCGTTGCGGGCCCGGCGACCGTCCGCTATTCTATTGGGCGTGAGGGATGATCTCCTGCATAAGCTCCAGGAACGCGTCAAGGAACTGACCGCCTTGCACGGGACCGCCAGAATTCTCCAGGATCAGACCAAATCGGCGACAAACGTGATGCAGGAAGTGGCGGCTTTGATGCCGTCGGCTTGGCAATATCCCGAGGTCGCCGCCGCGCGCATTCGGTTCGAACGCCTCGAAGCCGAAACGTCCGGCTTTCGTGAGACCGATTGGAGACAGACCGCATCGTTCGTCGTGCGCGGGGGGCAATCGGGAGAGATCGAGATTTGCTACCTGGAACCGCGGCCGCTCGCAGACGAGGGACCGTTCCTGAAGGAGGAACGGGATCTCATTGAATCCCTTGCGGAGATGCTCAGGTTTTACTTTCAGCGTCTGCTCGCCGACGAAGATCTGCTCAGGGCACATTCGGAGCTGGAGCAGACCGTGGCGGCGAGAACAGCCGAGCTGAGAGAGACCAACGCCTCTCTGCGGCGGCTCGCCTCGGAGCTCTCTCTGACGGAGGCCAGAGAGAGAAGGAAGATCGCCGAGGATCTCCACGATCACATCGGGCAGGCGCTCGCATTCATCAAGATGAGCTTGGAGCAGTTTCGGGGAAACGCGATTTTCTGCGGCTTCGAGGGCAAGATCGACGAGATAACGACGCTCATCGATCAAACGATCAAATACACGCGCAATCTGACGTTCGAGATAAGCCCGCCCGCTCTGTACGAGCTCGGACTCGAAGCGGCGATAGACGGGCTGGCGGAGCGTTTCCGGAAGAAGCACGGCCTCGCCGTCAACGTCGAAGCGTTTCCGGAGATCGGACCGCTTGGGAGCGACGTCGTCGTGCTTCTGTACAAGGCGGTTCAGGAGCTCCTGACGAACGTGGCGAAACACGCGCGCGCGAATAGATGCGACATCCGTATCAAACGGGAGGGGGATTCCATTCGCGTCGAGGTGGAGGACGACGGGTGCGGTTTCGACGCCGGCTCGCTCGCTTCCTGCGGCGCGGGCGACCATTTCGGGCTGTTCAACATCAGGGAACGGATCCAGTATCTCGGCGGAGTCACGGAAATCCGCTCGGCTGCGGGAAAAGGGACCGCCGTCATGCTTACGACTCCGCGCCGTACGTGAGGGCATATGACGCCGATAACCATAATCATCGCCGACGATCACCGTTTGTTCCGCGACGGTCTGCGCACGCTGCTGGACAAGCAGAAGAACGTCCGGGTCGTGGCTGAAACGACGGACGGCGCCGAGACGATTTCCGCGGTCGTCGAACTGAAGCCCGACATCGTGCTCATGGATATATCCATGAGCGAGCTCAACGGCATCGAGGCGGCCCGGCGGATCGCCTCGCAGGGCGCCGCCACGAGGATCATCATGCTCTCCATGCATTCGGACAGGCGCTTCATAACGGAGTCGCTGAAGGCGGGGGCCGTGGGATACCTTCTGAAGGATTGCGCCTTCGATGAAGTACTTCTCGCCGTGAAGGCCGTGAATGAAGGCGCGATATATCTCTCGAGCCGGATCAGCGAATCGGTGATCAAGGATTACATCGCCATGGCAAAGAGCGTTCCCGGATCGGCGTTCTCTGTTTTGAGCGCGCGCGAGCGAGAGGTGCTGCAGCTCCTCGCCGAAGGGAAGTCGACCAAGGAAACGGCTGCCAAGCTTCACGTGAGCGTCAAGACCGTCGAAACGCACCGCAAGCAGATCATGGACAAGCTGGATATCCACAGCGTGGCGGCGCTCACCAGGTACGCGATCCGCGAAGGATTGACCCCCCTGGAATAGCGGCCGAACGGCCTAAGGCATTTGGCGCCCCGAAATCAGGAATCCCCCTATTTCGCGAATCTCCGAATTTCCGGCATAATTCTCTCGGATAATGCCTATCGGTGTCCTGCTGCAGCGTCACGGGAGGTCGAGGAATGTTCGATACCGGCAACACTGGATTCATGCTCGTCGCGACGAGCCTTGTCATGTTGATGACCCCCGGGCTGGCCTTTTTCTACGGCGGCCTCGTGGGGCGGAAGAACGTGCTCACGATCATGATCCAGAGCTTCGTCTCCATGGGGATCACGACGATAGTCTGGTGGGTTTACGGTTATTCGCTCTGCTTCAGTGGAGGAGAGGGGGGCGTCATCGGGAATCTGGACAAAGCGTTCATGATGGGGGTCACCCTGACGACGCCCTCGCCTTACGGCAGCGGCAACATTCCGGAATACGTCTTCATGGCGTATCAGATGATGTTCGCCATAATCACGCCGGCGCTCATCACGGGCGCCTTTTCCAATCGCGTCCGCTTCAGCGCCTATCTGATGTTTCTGGTCGGTTGGTTGACCTTCGTGTATTTCCCCTTCGCTCACATGGTCTGGGGGAACGGCCTTCTCGCCAAGCTCGGCGTGCTGGATTTTGCCGGCGGTATAGTCGTGCATAACATCGCCGGGATGGCCGCCCTGGCATCGGTGCTGTACGTCGGTCGGAGGCGCGTCGGAGACAGCGTGCCGCACAGCATTCCTCTCGTTGCGCTCGGGACCGGACTCCTCTGGTTCGGATGGTACGGCTTCAACGCGGGAAGCGAGCTGAAGGTCGACGCCGTGACGGGTGTGGCCTTCCTCAACACCGACATCGCGGCGTCGTTCGCCGGCCCGACGTGGATGTTGCTCGCGTGGATCTTCGAGAAAAAGCCCAAATTCCTCGGGCTTCTCACCGGAGCCGTGGCGGGGCTTGCGACGATCACTCCGTGCGCCGGATACGTGACTCCCGCGAGCGCCGCGATTATCGGCATACTCGCCGGCGGCATTTGCTATCTCGCAGTCAACCTGAAGAACCATTTGCACTGGGACGATGCTCTCGACGTTTGGGGAGTGCACGGAGTCGGCGGCGCGCTCGGCGTGATCCTCCTTGGCGTTCTCGCGAGCAAGGCGGTGAATCCGGCGGGGGTGGACGGTCTTCTGAATGGAAACAGCGGGTTCTTCGCCAAGCAGTTGATCACGGTGATTGTCTCCTCCGCCTATGCTTTCCTTTTCACTTACGTCATGCTGTGGGGGATCAACAAGATCACGCCGGTGCGGACGACCGAAGGCGAGGAAGAGCGAGGGCTCGACGACTCCCTTCACGGCGAGTCCGCGTACCAGGGCGTCTGAGCCGAAGGAGCGATGACGATGGAACGATCGGGTGTTTCGGCTCTGGCGACCCTCGTTATCTTGAGCTGTTCGATGTGCGGCGCAAACGCAAATGCCACGGCCTCCACGCACATCTGGGCGCCCTCGACTGACGTGCAAGCGTACAACGTCTGGCACATCACGACCGATATGTATTTGGCCGTCGAGAATGACGCGGCCGGCGATCGTGTTCCGACGATCACCAACGTCGGGCTTACGGTGGGCGTGCTGCCACTGAAGAGAATCAATATGGAGATAGGTCTCGATCACAAGTCCGGGCTCGGAACGCTGGACGGCTATCCGATGTATGGAAACGTCAAGATCGGAGTTCCCGAGAATGCCCTCGGGAACGGATCGCCCGCGGCGGCGGTAGGTGTGTTCGATGTCGGGACCAAGAGGGACATGACCGACTGCAACGTCATCTACGGGAAGATCGCGAGAACGTTTTCGGCGAACGGCGTTTCTCTCGGTCGATTCTCCGTGGGTTACTTCACGGGGAACGAGAAGCTGCTGCTCGATCGGAATGGCGACAAGGACAACAGCGGACTGCTGGCGGCGTGGGAGCGCACAATGACGGAGATCTCCGACAAGCTCTGGCTTTGCGTTGAATACATGGGGACCGAGAGCGTATATGGCTCACTCAACATCGGCGCATCATTGAAGCTCGCGAACAACGTCTCGATGCTAGGCGGCTACGAGATTTTCAACAACGACGACCTGGTGGATACGGTCACCCTGCAGGTTGATATCGACATGTAGTCGTTTCATGGCCGCGTGCTCAAGCGATGTGCGGCTTTACTTCGACGGCGGGCGACGCGGGCCTTTCGCGGCCTTCCCGAGACGCCATTCGAGAGATGCAGATAGCTCCCTCCTATTGCCATGTGGTACAGTGCAATACGATCCGCCGGCGGAGCAGATGCGGGCGTAGTTCGGTCGTCGGCGGAGCGATATAGGGGGATTGCAGCAAGGCATCACGACAGGAGGCATCAGCCGATGAAGAGGGTCCTTTGCTTCTTCGCTTCGCTTGTTTTGGTTTCATGCTCCGCTTCGGCGCAACAGGCGACATTTCAGGATTCCTTGCTCGATCATTTAGCCGGGAACTGGGTTCTTCGGGGCACGATTGAGGGGATGGAGACAACGCACGATATTGCATGCGCGTGGGTGCTGGGACATCAGTACGTGCGCTTCCACGAGGTGTCGCGCGAGAAGGATGCCGCGGGCCGGGCGGCATATGAAGCGATCGTCTTCATCGGCTGGGACCAACCGTCAGGCGAGTACGCATGCCTATGGCTCGACTCGACCGGGGGCGGCGGTCTCTCGGCTCAGGCCATCGCCCATGCAAAGCGCGGCGGCAACAATATTGCGTTCCTGTTCAAAGGCCAGGACGGCAGCATCTTCCACACGACATTTGCGTACAGCAGAGACACCGACACCTGGCAGTGGCTCATGGATGGTGAGGAGGGCGGCAAGCTGCAGCCCTTTGCGAGGGTGAGGCTCACAAGGGAATAGTCATTGAAGAGGGAGCCGAAAAGGAGACAGAAGATGCGGGAGATCGTTTCGGATGCAAGGCTCGTCGGCTGCTGCGGGCTCTACTGCGCGGCATGCGGCTCTTATCTTCGGGGCAGATGCCCCGGCTGCCACGACAACGCGAAAGCGACCTGGTGCAAGGTCCGATCCTGCTGCATTGAGAACAAGTTCTCCTCCTGCGCCGATTGCAAGGAGTTCCCCGAGCCGCGCGGCTGCAAGACATTCAACAACTTCATGGCCAGGCTATTCGGTTTCCTAATGCGCTCCGATCGCGCCGCCTGCATAGAGCAGATTCGCAAGCTCGGCGTCCAGGGTCATGCCGATGCGATGAGCAAGGAGCGGCGGCAGACCATAAGAAGGTGAGAGCCGGCCGGTAATTCGGCCTCCCGAAAGGGGCGGTTATTCCGAGAATTCCGGCGGCTCGTTCCTCCGATAATTCTCTTGCTATCGGTATCTTTTTTCTGATACATAAGGGGAAAGTTTTTTCTCGATATCTCAGCTCTTCGGTTCATGGAGAAGACCTTTCGCAGATAGAGCGTCCGGGATATTCGCTATTTTCTAATTAGTTCCAGATCGAAAAGCGGGGTTGTATGAACAAGATTCTCGAGAAGGAATTCATCACACCATTTGTCTTCCGCATGAAGGTCGAGGCCCCCGAGATCGCGAAGAAACGCAAGGCGGGACAATTCATCATTCTCCGCACGTGCGACGCCGGAGAGCGTATTCCCTTGACGATCGCCGACGGCAATGCCGAGGAGGGCTGGATCGAGCTCGTTGTGCAGGTTGTCGGCAAGACGACCAAGGCGCTCTCGGCGCTGGAGCCCGGCCAGGAAATCTGCGACCTCGCGGGGCCCCTTGGAAAGCCCACGCACATCGAGCTCTTCGGCACTGTGGTCATCGTGGGTGGCGGCATCGGCATCGCGCCCTCGTATCCGATAGCGCAGGCGATGTAGCGAGCGGGGAATCAGGTCATCTCGATTCTCGGCGGCCGCACGAAGGACCTCGTTATCATGGAAGACAAGATGCGGAATACAAGCGATCGCGTCATCATCACGACGGACGATGGCTCGTACGGCACGAAGGGCCTCGTGACCGATGCGATCCAGATGCTGATCGACGAAGGTGTCAAGATCGACCTCGTCGTCGCCATCGGCCCGCCGATCATGATGAAGTTCGTGAGCCTGCTCACCAAGAAGCACGACATCAGGACCCTGGTGAGCCTCAATACCATCATGGTGGACGGCACTGGAATGTGCGGTGCCTGCCGCGTTACGGTGGGGGAAGCAACGAAGTTCGTCTGTGTCGACGGGCCCGAGTTCGACGGGCACAAGGTCGACTTCGACGAGATGATGAAGCGCTTGAGAATGTACGAGACCGACGAGAAGACGTCGAGGGAGATGCACGAGAAGCACGTCTGTCAGCATAAATGAGGCAAGGAGGCAGCGGCTTTCGAGCCGCACGATACAATGGAAGCGAGAAAACTCACGACGAAGGAAAAGCTCCAGATCCCGCCGGTCAAGATGCCGCAACAGGATGCCCATGAGCGCATCCACAACGTGAGCGAGGTGCCTCTCGGGCTTACCCCGGAGATGGCCCAGACGGAGGCGCAGCGCTGCCTTCAATGCAAGAACGCGCCTTGCGTCAGGGGATGCCCGGTCGAAATCGACATCCCCGCCTTCATCGGAGCCATCCTCGAAGGCAAGTACCGCGAGTCGATAAACAAGATCAAGGAGACGAACATTCTGCCCGCCGTGTGCGGCCGCGTGTGTCCGCAGGAGGAGCAGTGCCAGAAGACGTGCGTAGTCGGGAAGAGCCACAAGGACGTGGCGCAGGCGATCCAGATCGGCAAGCTCGAACGTTTCGCCGCCGATTGGGAGATGGAGCAGGGGGAAGCCGAGGTGCCCGTCATCAAGGCTTTCACCGGCAAGAAGGTGGCCGTCGTTGGCTCCGGTCCCGCCGGGCTCACCGTCGCCGCCGACACGCGGCGCGCGGGGCACGACGTGACGATCTTCGAGGCGCTCCACAAGCCGGGAGGCGTTCTGATATACGGCATCCCGGAGTTCCGTCTCCCGAAGCGCATCGTCATGCGCGAGGTCAAGAACCTGCAGAGAATGGGCGTCACGCTCCGCACGAACTACGTCGTGGGCAAGCTCTCCACGATCGATGAGCTCTTCGACGAGGGTTTCGACGCCGTGTTCGTCGCCACGGGCGCCGGGCTTCCGCTCTTCATGCACATACCCGGGGAGAACCTGAACGGCGTCTACTCGGCGAACGAGTACCTTACCCGCGCGAATCTGATGCAGGCCTATTCGTTCCCGGACACCGACACGCCTATCGCGCGCGCGAAGAACGTCGCCGTATTCGGCGGCGGCAACGTCGCGATGGACTCGGCGCGCACGGCGCTCCGTCTCGGCGCGGAGAACGTGTATCTCATCTACCGCCGCTCCAAGAACGAAATGCCTGCGAGGGTCGAAGAGGTCGAGCACGCCGAGGAAGAGGGCGTCAAGATGCTTCTCCTTCAGAACCCGACGAAGCTCATCGGGGATCAGAACGGCTGGGTCAAGGAGGTCGAGTGCATCAAGATGGAGCTGGGCGAGCCGGACGAGTCGGGCAGGCGCC
>JAQTVX010000092.1 GCA_028706585.1 Candidatus Krumholzibacteriia bacterium
CCTCGATTATCTCGGCATCGAGCAGCCAGCGTGGATGATCGGTCGATCGCTGATTGCGCCGGGGGCCGAATCCACGCGCCCGATATTCACGGTGCAGCACAAGCATGGCGCCAGCGTCATGGTGCGGAAGGAGCGACTGCTGGATAAGGCCAAGATCGGTCCGCCGTTCTATTCAATCAGCTCCATAGGAGTCATTCTCTGTCAAAGGATGTACCTTCTGGATCTCGAGGAAAGCGTTCTCACCCTTTCCGATATCAACGGGCACACGTCGCCCTGCGGCGAGAGCGACATCCCTTCTCCGCAGGAGGCCGGACAATTGATCATCGATCTTCTCGAAGAAGACGGCTACGACACTTCATCAATACGAACGCCGCTGCGCATAGGTGGCTAGCGGAAAGTGGATCGGTGTCGAATGACCGTACGCAGAGCGCTGGGTGTCCTCTTTACAGCCATGATGTCCGCCGGTCGCCGGGCATCCCCCGACTTTGGCCGTTCCAGGTGATAATAATTATTGAATAGTCATCGGCGCTGTGATACAATGTCGCTGCTCTTTAGGAGGGGATTCCCAGTTTCGAAGCAGCGAGGTGCGAGATGTTCAATAGCTATAGGACTAGGTGCGTCCTGTTGACTCTTGTCATGTGCTGTCTCTTGTTTCCCATCAATGCGGCTGCGTGCGGGTACAACTATCCTTGCGATCCATGCCTTCTAGTTTATCCAACGTACTGGACTACATATCATTACAACCCCACGCAGTACTACACGGTCAAGGCCGGCGATCCCGGGTACAATGCAACCTATGATCGCGGGGGAGACGTGCTGATAGCCGACATGCAGCAGGGTCCGGACAGGATCGCGTACGAGATCTACAGGGCTCCGAATCTTGCGGGGTTCCAGAAGGCGTCGGGATATACTGGATACTACTTTACCGGCACCTCCTTCGATATCGTCATAGATGGGTGGAGCAATTTCCCGGCGACTCGGGAAGACCTCACGCTGATCTTCGAACCCATTCCGTCAGGTTGCACCCCGACGATAATCGTGGATGGAGCGTCGGTCACCGGCCCGCCATACACTGTCTCCATCGGCGATCTGGTCGTATCAACACCCGTGGTCACGCCGTCTCGGACGTACTACTCCAACACGATGACCAAATCGGTTTCGTGGAGCGGTTGCATCGGGCTCTACATCTATGCCTTTGAAGACTGCGACCACGACCGCCACTGGCTGGCTTGCGGCGAGTGCGAGGAAGAGGATAATTGCTGCTTCCGCTGCCATCAGCTGTGCGCGAGCGGCGCCGTCGTGCCCGTGGAGAACGAGACGTGGGGCTCGATCAAGTCGCTATTCAAGTAGAAACAGCGGCTTCAACGCGCTGCATTCTCGCGGGCTCCATGCCGGCTACTCAACGAACATGATCTGCTGTTCGCTCCAGTCGCCCGGAAATGTGATCGTGTAGGCGATCCTTATCGTCGCTTTCCCGCCCGGAGATAGAGGCACCCTCCACATGAGCAGGCCGTTGTCCTGCTGCTCGGTCGGCTCCGGCCCGATCTCGGCGTCGACGACCTTGATATCCGCGTTTGTGGAGGTCGGGATGCGATCCTGAACGCGCACCGTGCATGTATCATTCCTGAAGCTCTCGACCGTCATAAGGTAATGGTACCTTATCTTGTTCGTTTTCTTGCCGCTCTTCGAAAGGTACTCTTTCTTCTCGAGCTCGTGTGAGATCTTCACGTTCTGGTCGGCGCCCAGGTGCAGGGTGAAGGTCTGCTCGGGGGCAATGCCCGCGATGTTCTCCCGCCCGACGAAGGTCGACACGACGTTCGTCGCGCCCGGAGGGCTCGTCTCGACGTAGACCTCGGCCACGCCGGGCAGGAGCGGCACGGCGAGGGAGTTCTCGAACGTTCCCTCGAGGAAGACCTGCCCGGAAAGGCTGGGCACGGCGTGCCGCGACACGTCGCCCCGGAGCTGCTCGCGCACGACGAGCGCGCGCCTCGGCTCGGCGCCGCTGTCGAGGTCCACCGGCGTCTTGATCTGGAGATTCGCCGTATACCCGGAGGATTCGATTCCAACTTCTTCATATGCGAGCGGCGCCGGTTCCTCCGCCGGGGCAAGCTCGATAGACGCTTCTTCGCCTCTGCCGCCGCGGACGTGCAATGCATCGCCGGTCTTGACGGTGCCCGATTTCAGATCGGCGGATTGGATCGTGATCTCCCTGGTCTCGTTCAACGACACTTGATCGAGCGCAAAATTCACGCTCGCTTCTCCCCCCGCCGAGATGAGCACGCGGCTCCGTTGTGAGCTCTTGTAACCCATCAGCATGGCCTTGATCTCGTATGCTCCGTCCGGCACATCGGCAATGCGATAGCGGCCGTCGTTCATCGTCATGGCGCTGAGCTTCGTGCCCACGATGACGACGTTCGCGAAGGCGAGTGGTTTGCCCGTGCGCGCGTCGATGACCCTTCCGGCGACGGCGCCCGTGGCTTGATACACGGCCACGGTCAGAGGGTTGAGCGCGGGCGGCGCCGCTCCGAGCTGCGGCTGCGCGGTAGAGAGGAGCACGGAAACGCCTTTCCAATCCTCGCCAGTCGCCTGCCGGATCTTCGCGTTGTAGCCGATCTCCATCCGCCCCGACGGCTCATTGAAGAGAATCGTGTACTCGGGACTCCATGAGGCGTCCGGGACGATGTACGAGAGATCGATGGTCATGGCGCCGGCTGTTTCGACCTCGCAATCGACGGCAACGGACCGAAGAGCGGACTCTCCTCTGTTCAAGAGGTCTATTTCGGACACGGTCAGATTGATCTTGCGGTCAAGCTCGTCGATCTTTGTCTCGAGCGAGTTGAGCTCGTTTCCTATGCGGCCGCGCTCGGTTTGGTAGTAGTCGAGAAGCGATTGCCACTGCTGTATCGAGAACGTCTGACGCGAGAGCTCGTCATGCGCCTTGTCCGAGGAGTACTGCTCCAGCGTCTGCAGCAGATCGCGCCGCTTCTGCAAAGCCTCCTGTTCGACGGCGAGCTTCTTCCGCTCGCCGTTGAGGCGCTCGTACTCCTTGTAGAGCTCCTTGTACCGGTCGGATCCCTGCACGGAGTCGCCCGGGCGCACGAGATCGATGCCGATGATACGGGCCTTCGACGTGCCGCTGCCCTCGACGAGCAGCGATGACTCGATGAATCTGGCGGGAATATCGCGGCAGACGAGCCTCGCTCGCCCCGGCTGGAGCTTGACCTCACCGCGGCGAACGACCTGGGCCTGGCCGCTGTACACCGTGGCCGAGACGATCGCAGTCTTCAGCTCCGTATCCGCGGCTAACGCGGTCCCGCCTGTCGTGGAAATGGATATAAATGCGAACGACAACGATAGCGCCGCGAGCGCGCCGGATATACATCGCTGCTTCATCGCTTCTTCCCTCCATATTGTTTGAACGGCAATATCTTCTCCCGGCGTTATCTGCGTTTCGAAAGGCGGTTGCTGCGGCGAGGCGTCCTGCCGAATGCCGGTTTCTTCACGACCGGCTTCGCCTCCAGCTTGGGCGGCTCCGAAGGGATGGTCGAATGCGGCGACACGGGGATCGTGGCGCGCATGAACTGCTCGATATCCTTCACGTCTTTGCGCTGGTCCGACGTGGCGAACGTGATCGCATGTCCGCGCTTTCCGGCGCGGCCGGTTCGGCCGATGCGGTGCACGTAGTTGCCGATGTCGTCGGGCAGATCGAAGTTGATCACGAGCTCGATATCCGTGACGTCGATGCCGCGCGCGGCGATGTCGGTAGCCACGAGGATGCGATGCCGCCCGTTCTTGAATCCCCGCATGGCTTCGGTGCGCTGCGCCTGGCTGCGATCGGCATGGATCTCCGCCGCGGAGTGACCCATGCCGCGCAGAAGCCTGGCCACCCTGCTCGCGCCGCGCTTCGTCCGCACGAAGAGCAGCACGGAGCCGGTATACTGCGCGAGGAGCTGCCCCAGCACCTTAACCTTGGCTTCCTTCTGGACGAAGACCATCTCCTGCGTCACCAGGTCCGGCGCCGTGCCGGACGGCGCGATCTCCGTGCGAACCGGCAGATGCATGTGGCTGGACGCGATCTTCAGGATGCTCGGCTGCATGGTCGCCGAGAACAGCATCGTCTGTCGGGCTCTAGGTATTAGCTTGATGATGCGCTCGATCTGCGGAAGAAAGCCCATGTCGAGCATACGGTCGGCCTCGTCGAGCACCAGGATGCTTATGTCCGAGAGGCGCATGTGGCGGCTCTCGATATGATCGTTGAGGCGGCCCGGGGTCGCGATAATGATCTGCGGGCGGTCCTTCAGCTGCTTGATCTGGCGGGCCATCGATTCGCCGCCTATCACGACCGTCGTCCGGAGCTTGAAAGCTCTGACGAACCTCGTGAGATCCTCGTTGATCTGGACGGCGAGCTCGCGGGTGGGCACGAGCACCAGCCCCCTGCCTCTGCCCTGGGCGAGGCGCTGGATCATGGGAATGCCGAAGGCGAGCGTCTTGCCGGTCCCGGTCTGCGCGACCCCGATGATGTCCTTGCCCTCGATCGCGAGCGGGATCGCCTTGTCCTGGATAGGTGTAGGCACCGTGAACTTGAGCGCATCCAGCACTGCGAGCAGGCCCGGCGCTATGCCGAGCCCGAAAAAATCATTCTTGACCTGATTCATTGCAAAGCCGACTTTCAAGGTTTTTGATCTTGGTAAAGGATGGTTTCCGTTTGAAAGTCCCCTACCAAACCCACGGCGGCATTATAGCGCTTGGCCGCCGCCCGCGCAACTTTTCCTCTTGACAATTTCAAATGAACATTTTAAACTAATATTTCAAATAGGTTGGTCTCCCCCGGTGGGCTCGCCGTAGTAGTTCGGAGGACGCGATGAGAAGCCGCAGAAAAGACGCCGCAAAAACCCCGATGAGTCTTCTGGCCGCGGCGAGCGACGTCTTCGCCGATAAAGGTTATCGGGACGCGACCATCGCGGAGATATGCGAACGCGCCGGGGCGAACATCGCCGCGGTGAACTACCATTTCGGCGACAAGAAAAGCCTCTATATTGAAACCTGGCGGCATTGTTATTCCGAATCCGTGAAGGCGCATCCCCCGGATGGCGGAGTGAACGAGGGCGCGCCGCCCGAGGAGCGTCTCCGGGGCCTGATCAAGGCTCTTCTTTCAAGGATCACCGATGAGGATAACAGGGAATTCCTGATAGTGCAGAAGGAGCGCGCCAATCCGACCGGACTATTGAATGAAGTGATGCGGAGGGAGCTCCGTCCCCAGCACGATAGAATGGAGATAGTGGTCCGCGAGCTCCTCGGCCCGGGTGCTTCGGACATGCGGGTGGAATTCTGCGGGACGAGCATCATAAGCCAGTGCATCGATCCCATAGCCGCCGGAAGATGGAATAACGGAGGGCGGCGAATCCCGGATGCCCCGCCGGCCATAAACGATATCGAAGCCTACGGCGACCACATCGTCGAGTTTTCCCTGGCGGGCATCGAAGCGATTCGCGAAGATTCCGAAAGGACACGGAAGGCCGTCAAACGTCGGCGCAGGAGCCGAGATGCATCAAAACGGGAGTGACTCATGAAAGAAGCCGGCAAGAGCCTATTCATTCGACCTGCCTCGTGGTTCCCCGTGGCGTTCGCGGCCCTGATGCTGGGTGGATGCGCCATCGCAGGGCGAGACTACGTCCGGCCCGAGACGTCGGTGTCCGACACCTGGCAGAGCAGCCTCGAGGGCGGCCTGACTGCGAAGGAGATGAGTCCGGATACGCTCGCGGCCTGGTGGACCACTCTCGACGAGCCGCAGCTGTCCAGTCTGATCGAACGCGCCGTGAAGGGCAACCTCGACCTGAAGCAGGCCCGGGCACGGATTCGAGAGGCGCGCGCTCGCCGCGGCGCCGCCAGGGCCGATTACCTTCCGACTATCGAGGCCGGAGGCTCCGCCGCCAGGAGCCGCAGCGGCGAGGAAATAGGGACAGGCGAGACCAACGAGATGTATACGGCAAGCTTCGATGCGGGATGGGAGCTCGATATCTTCGGCGGCGTCCGCCGCTCCGTCGAGGCTTACACGGCGGATCTGCAGGCCGCCCGGGAGGATCTGCGCGACGTGCTCGTCTCCCTGCTCGCGGAAGTGGCACTGAACTATGTCGACGTGCGAACGTATCAAACGAGGCTCACGGTGGCGGAAGCGAATCTGGAGTCGCAGAAGGAGACCTACCAGCTGGCCCTTTGGCGGCACGAAGCCGGCCTGAGCGACGAGCTGGCCGTGCAGCAGGCTCGCTACAATCTCGAGAGCACCCGCTCCCAGATACCCACATTGCAGACGGGGCTGGAGGAGGCCATGAACAGCATTGCCGTGCTTCTGGGCGAGCAGCCCGGCAAGGTCCACGGCGAATTGGCGAAGCGGGAGCCCATACCGGTAACCCCATTGAGCGTCGCCGTCGGAGTGCCGGCCGACGTGATCCGGCGCAGGCCGGACATCCGGAAAGCCGAACGGCAGCTGGCCGCGCAGACGGCGCGGGTCGGAGTGGCAGCGGCGGATCTCTACCCCAAGTTCAACCTGAGCGGCTCCATAGGGCTCGAGTCCCTGACATTGGGCAATCTCTTTTCGTCCGGCCACGAGACATCGAGTGAAGGCGCTGTAATCAGCTGGCCCATTTTCAAGGGCGGATCGATTCGCAAGAACATAGAGACGCAGTCGGCGCTTCAGGAGCAGTATCTGATCGCCTATGAGGCCGCCGTGCTCGGGGCCCTCGAGGAGGTCGAGAACGCGCTCGTGGCCTACGCGAAGGAGCAGGAGCGGCGACAGGCCCTGAGCGACGCGACGGAAGCGGCCCGGCGCGCGGTAGATCTCGCGCAGCAGGAATACGGGGCAGGGGTGGCCGATTTCAGCGACGTGCTGGACACGCAGCGCTCGCTTCTGTCCTTTCAGAGTCAGTTGGCGGAGAGCGAGGGGACGGTCACATCAAACCTCATCCGCCTGTACAAGGCCCTCGGAGGCGGATGGACCTCCCTGGCTCCCGATGGAGGGAAGTAGCTCTTAACATGGAGAGAAAAGATGTGCACACAGATTGATCAGGAATCCGATATCGCCAAGACCCTGGAGCTCGATCATCCTTCGGGCGGCAAGAGGGGTTTCCGGCGCCGCCTCGTCGCGGGCCTTGCGATAGCCGCTGCGATCGTGGCCTTTCTCGTGATCTTGAAGGCGAAGCGCGGCTCCGATGCGGTCCAGTACAAAACTCAGGAGGTGACGCGCGGCGATCTGACGATCATCGTTACCGCCACGGGCACCCTGGAGCCGACCAACGACGTCGAAGTGGGAAGCGAGCTATCGGGCATAGTCAAGACCGTCGAGGTGGATTTCAACGACGAGGTCAAGGTTGGCCAGGTTCTGGCGCGGCTGGACACCACGAAGCTCGATGCCGAAGTGACGCAGTCCAGAGCCGCCCTGGAATCGGCGAAAGCGAACGTCCTGCAAGCGCAGGCGACCGTCAAGGAAACCCAGAGCAAGCTCGAGCAATTGAAAAAGGTGTGGGAGCTCAGCGGCAACAAGGTTCCGTCGCAATCCGATCTCGATGCGGCCGAGGCCTCTTTCGAGCGTGCCAAGGCCGATGAGGCGAGCGCCAACGCAGCGGTCTCGCAGGCCCAGGCCATTCTCGCGGCCAACGAGACGGATCTGTCCAAATCCGTCATCCGCTCACCGATCAACGGCATCGTTCTCACCCGAGACGTGGAGCCCGGTCAAACCGTGGCAGCCTCCTTCACGGCCCCGGTGATGTTCACGCTGGCCGAGGA
>JAQTVX010000093.1 GCA_028706585.1 Candidatus Krumholzibacteriia bacterium
CCTTCTCCGAATACCTTGATAGTCCCGTTATCGAGCGCAATGCGAACGAACCAGTTGACGACGCCATACCTGCTGTGCTGCATCTGCGCCCGCGGACCGTATATGTTAGTCAGCCTGAGAGCCGTCGTCGCCACCTTTTGTGTATCATTATACAGCAACATCATTTTTTCCGCGGTGAGGTTGGATAGCTCGTAGAGACCCTTGGGATTCATCGGCGCATCTTCTCTCGCCGGCAGCTTAACGGTCGACCCATACTGTCCCCGTGTCCCAGTATATACGACTCGCGCATCGGGAGCGTTGGCCTTCACCGCCTCCATCACTACCGCGGAGCCCCTGATGTTGATGTCTATGTCGGGAAATGGATCCGATAGCGAGAGTATATGATCGACCTGTCCCGCCAGATGAAAAATGTAATCCTGATTCCTGACGAGATAGTTCATTGAATGCCAGTCGCGAATGTCGGAAAAATTGATGCGGATCCTATCCTTGATCTCTCTTATATTGAACAGGTTGCCACCGTAGCCGGGCAGCATCGCGTCGACGACAGTCACATTCGCCCCGAGATCAACGAGATGCATAGCCAGATTCGATCCGATAAAACCCAGTCCCCCGGTGATCAATGCGTTCTTTCCGTTGAACTTGTCGTATGCACTCACGCCGATACTCCCCTTTGGAAGTTTGAAGAATGACAATACATCGAGCCTCGCGTCGAGTTGCTATCCACCCCACTCAAACTCAGGGCTTCCGACGATCGAGAGGGCGATGGATACGCATGGAAACTATCTCGCGCAGTCGCTGCGCTTCGGAGTCCGTAATCCCTGGAGCTGGCTCGCATCCATAGAGCTTCTCCTCGATCGCCTTCCGTTGTGCCGCAAACTCGTCGGGGAAGATGCCGATTACGCGAACATCATGATAGCCGTCCGGGGCGAGGAAATGCTTGCGACGGATTCCTTCCTGTACCCAGCCCATGAACTGATAGAGCCTCCAGGCACGGTCGTTGTCGGTCCATACCTGGGCGTACAATCGGAAGAATCCGAGGGCATCAAAGCACATCCGGTAGAGGAGGTAGCACGCTTCGAGCGTCCGCTTTGAGCCGCCACCGGGGCGAGCGGAAAAGAACCGCCCAAACTCCGCGCTCGTTCCAGAATGATCGAAATCGAAAATCGAGGCGCAGCCGCTCGGCGTCCCGTCCAGGGCCTCGAAGAACAGCAGCAGGTCTCCGCGCTCGCGCGCCTCATGAAACCAGCGCAAGTGTTCCTTGATAGTAAGCGGTTTCCACTGATTGAGCCATCTTGCGCTGTCGGGTTGGTTGCGCCATTTGACGATCATCTCTGCATCGGATTCCTCGGTCAGGCGGATTAGGGCGTGCCTCCCGCGCATAAGCTCGACATATTCATGGGTCAATTCGCTTTCCCTCCCCCGATCCGTCTCTAATAACGCTTGAATCGTCACGCAACGACGCAATTGCCAAGACGATAGCGGAATCCACAACGGCTTTCAAGAGCCTAATTTGACAATCTTGGCAAGGAGAGCAGCAGGATCAAGGAATGGAAAAATTGATATTGCCGATATCGCTGTCTCTCGCATGTATTGATTTGGCGCGATCGAGCTCAGTGCTTGAATGATAGAAACCAAATGGCTCGCCGGCCGTGTATGCACTATTGCCGTCGCGATCGACCCAGGCATACAGAGAATCCACGTAGAAATCCGTGTGTATTGCAATCGAGTACTGCCCCGCGGAGTTTGCTATATCGCGTCGATTATAGTCAATCTCGACAATGATCGTCCCCGCATAGCCGGAATTGTCGGTCACTGTTCCGGAAATCGATATGTTCGGCGCGAGCGTGTCTTCTTTCTCACAGCCATTTGAACAGAGCATAGCCAGCAGAATAACGAGTCCAATTGAAGACGAACGACCGAGCTTGATGATGCAAGAGCCGCCTCGCATCCACTTTTCTGATCTCACGGCAATCACCCCCCCGGAATATAATGGATATTGTCACGAATCGCGGCGCCATTCAAGAACAGCTCCGGTCTGCGTTATGAAGCGTTTGATGCCAGCGGGAAGCTTCCGATCTCCTCGTACGTCGCTCCCTCGCGGGCGAGGTGGCTCCGCATGAGCACGAAGCGGTCGACGTCCTGGAACGCCGTGGGCGGAAGCGGCGGCACCGATGTCAGCCGCTCGACCGTTCCGTGAGGCAGCGGCTCCTTGATGCGCGCGAGCGTTAGATGCGCCGCGAACGGACGATTCTCCCTCGGGATGCCGAGCGGCTCGACGCCCGCTTCGAGGTGCCGTGCGATCTCGGCGAGCTCCCTTGCGCCTTCCATGGCCTGGAAAAAGATGACGCGCGGCCTCGCAAGATTGGGAAATCCCCCGAAGGGTCCATACGCGACGCGGAACGGCTTCACGCGCGAGGCGGCATTCGCGGCGACCGCCTTGAGATCCGGGACGACGCCCTCATCGACCTCTCCGAGAAACTTGAGCGTGAGGTGCATGTTGCCGGTTGAGATCCATCGCCACGGGGGATTGCGCAGCGGAAACGCCCGTATGGCAGCCTCAATGTCCGTCTTGATCGCATCCGACACTTTCACCGCATAGAACAGCCTCATCGCTTCCTCCCTTTCGCCTCGCCCCCGCGCTCTTGAGCGGGCGCGCCAGTCCCCCGGACCGGCGCGAGCCGTCCCATCTCGCCGATGAGCGCGAGCCGAAGCATGTCCAGCGCGTTATATACGGCGCGCACGCGCACGAGCTCCCGATCTCCCGGGAAATGGAACTTGCGACAGAATGTGCCGCTTGGGCCGGCCATACCGACGAAGCACAGCCCGACCGGTTTTCCCGGCACGGCGCCGGTAGGCCCGGCGATTCCCGTCGTGGATAGGACGAACTCAGTGCCGGCGCGCGCCCGCGCGCCCACGGCCATCTCGACGCACACCTCTTCGCTCACGGCGCCGTGCTCCTCGAGAGCTGATTTCGAGACGCCGAGCCGTTCGATCTTGGCCTCGTTGCTATAAGTGACGAACCCCTCGCGAAACGTGTCGCTCGACCCCGGCACGGAGACCAGAGTCGATGCGATGAGCCCGCCCGTAATCGATTCCGCCGCGGCAACGGTCATCCTCCTCGAGATCAGAAGCCCCACAACCACGGCCTCGAACCTCGCGTCCCCCGCCGTGAAAATGTGGCTTCCGAGCTCACGCTCGGCGCTCTTCACATGCGCTGCGCCGTCCGGCTCGCGTGGAATATAGAAATCGACCCCCCGCGGCGAGCATATTATCGAGATCATCTTGAATACATCCTCCGGCACGGCCCTGCGCAGCGCGTCCTCCACCTCGGTTTCTATGAGCCCGAACGTTCGCATCCGGATGGCCGTATCGACCCCTGGGCCCCCGAGCGCCGGAAAAACGCTCGACTCGAACATCGCCCTCATTTCCGCTGGAACCCCGGGAAGGAGGAAGAAATCGCACTCTCCCGAACGGACGCGCAAGCCAACAGCGAGCCCCACCGGGTTCGGAATAATCTCCGCTCCTACGGGCACCCGGCACTGATCCCCATAGCCGGCCGGCATCTCTCTATCGCGCGCCTTGAACCACGCGGAGACGTTCTGAACGATACCGTCTCGACGCTCAATCGCGCATCCGAGCGCACGGATCAGGGCCTCCTTCGTGAGATCGTCCACCGTGGGCCCCAGCCCGCCCGTCACGATGACCGTCCCGCTCCGCCCCGCCGCCCCCCGGAGCTCCGCCACGAGGATTTCCATGTCGTCGGGGAGCACCGTGATCTTCCACACATCGAGCCCCGCGCGGATGAGCGCGCGCGAAAGCCAGGCGCCATTATTCTCCTGCGTCTCCCCTCGCAAAACCTCGTCGCCGATCGTTATGATCTCTATCTTTCCGTTCATCGGTGGATTATCAACGCAATCGCGAGCAGAACGAGCCGCCCGTACGCTCCAGCGATCACATCATCGATCACGACGCCGAGACCCCCTGGAAGCTTCTGCGAGCGTCCAGCGGGAAAGGGCTTCAGTATGTCGAATACCCTGAAGAGCAAGAACCCTATCGCTCCCATGAGCAACGACGGCTCCATGGCGAGGAGCGTCACCTGCATCCCCACAACTTCATCTACGACGATACGCGAGGCATCCGTGCCCCAGTATTTTTCGGCCTCGTGGGAGAGATAGATCGCGACCGGGATTGTGCAGAAGACTATGAACGGATGTACGAGCCATCCGCCGCCGGGAACGAAGAGATAGACCGCGAGCCAAACGAGGCTCGCGAAGGTTGCCGGGGCGAACGGGAAACAGCCCGTGTAGAAGAACGAGCTGAGCGTCGAAATGATGAATCGCTTCATGACGGAGAGGATACGCCGCGCGAGGACCGCGGAGCAAGGGAAATGGCAGCTCCCCGATTAGCGGGTGGCGCCCATGGGGCCCGCGCACGCAGCGCAGCGGGCTTTGCGAGCGAGCACGTGCGGGGTGCAATGGGCGACAGGACCGGCGTAGCGTTGGTATTTTCGGGAGACGTTACCTAGGAAAGGTTCCGCAGAACCGACTTGGCGACGGCCTTGAGCGTGTCGAAGACGCCCGGGCCCTTCACCGCGACGGCCTCGAACGAGGGATAGTGCTTGGGGTTGAGCTCCTCTTCGAGATCCTTGACGTCGATGATGTCGGGGAGATCGCGCTTGTTGTACTGGATCGCGTACGGTATGTCGTCGAGCTTGAGCTGGTAGTCGGAAAGGTTCTCGTGCAGGTTGTAGAGGCTCTCGATGTTGGCGTCGTAGCGGCTCCGCTGGGAGTCGGCGACGAAAACGATCCCGTCAACGCCGCGCAGAATCAGCTTGCGGCTCGCGTCGTAGTAGACCTGGCCTGGCACCGTGTAGAGATGGAAGCGCGTTCTGAAGCCCTTCACCTTGCCGAGCTCGAGCGGCAGGAAGTCGAAGAACAGCGTGCGGTCCATCTCGGTCGCGAGCGTGATGAGCTTGCCCTTCGTCTCGGGAGTGACCTTGTCGTAGATGTACTGGATGTTGGTCGTCTTCCCGCACAGTCCGGGCCCGTAATAGACAATCTTCACGTTTATCTCGCGCGAAGAATAATTAATCAGAGACAAGGGAAGCCTCCATCAATCGGTGAAGAGACTGTCTATCTCCATCTCGGCCTGCTGGACGAACTCCTCGTTGAACTCGGTGTTCTCTTCGTTCTCGTATTCGAGCTTCCCGTAGAGACGCCGAATCACCGTTTCGAGGTTGTCGACGGCCTTCTTTGCGCGCAGGCGCACGAGACCCAGCGTCGTCCGCTTGTCGAACAGGATCACGAGGATAATGTTGTTCTCCACGCGGGCGAGGTACATGCTCTCGTTCGATCCCTGGTGGTAAAGCGTCGAGAAATCCTTCTCGCCGATGAGGACGGCGAGCTGAGCGTTCGCCTCGAAATCAGCCGCGCACAGCGATGCGAAGCCGTGCATGTCGAACTGCGGCGGATCCCCGAGGCTCGAGATGAGCTGGCCCGTCTTATCGAGAAGGAGAACGCTCGAGGCGTTCGAGTTCTTGAGAAGCTCCTGAAGGATCGTGTTGATCGCCCAGTAATCCTCTTCGAAGACCTTCCAATTAGTTCTGACCATGGCTTCTCTCGCTTTTTTGGGGCCCCGGCGTTCAGATCGGTTCCCGGTTCTCCAGGGCCCTGGTGATGGTTCCGCGGTCGACGTACTCGAGTGAGCTCCCCAGCGGCAGCCCTCTCGCCGGCCGCGTCACCTTGACTCCCAGCTTCTTCAATATTCTCGCGATATAGAGTGAGGTCGTATCGCCCTCTATGCTCGGGTTCGTCGCGATTATGACCTCCTGAATTCCTTCCTCCCGCACCCGGCGCTCGAGCCGCTCCAGGTTCAGATCTTTCGGTCCCACACCATCAAGGGGTGAAAGGACCCCGTGCAATACGTGATAGCGGCCCCGATACTGCCCCGAGGCATCGAGAACGTAAAGGTCGGCCGGCCGTTCAACGACGCATAGGATGGTCCCGTTCCGCCGCTCGTCCTTGCAGATTTCGCACAGCTCGCCCTCGGCGAGATTCCCGCATCTCGTGCAGAATCCGATGCTTTTCTTAACCTGCAAGAGCGTTTCGGCAAATTCCCGTACCTCCGCCCCATCCATATCGAGTATCGAAAATGCCAGTCTTCGTGCCGTTTTTTCGCCAATTCCCGGCAATTTCTTGAAATGCTCGACCAGCGCCTTGAGAAGCGGTAGGCCGTAATTCATTTCACAATCTCCTTTTTAGCAAAAACCTTGCCTGTAACCGTCCGTTGCCAAGAAAGTTAGCAGGATTGGGGAAAAAGCGCATGGTGCGCCGAGGGTTAAAAAAGCCCTGGAATGGGGAGGCCCCCCGTGAGGGTGCTCATCTCGTTGCGCACCATATCGTCTACGCGGGTCCGCGCCTCGTTGAGAGCGGCGATTATCAGGTCTTCAAGCATCTCGACGTCGGACGGATTCACGACCTCCGGGTCGATCTTGAGCGAAACCAACTCATGCTTGCCGTTCATGACGACCTTGACCATGCCGCCGCCCGCGGTCGCTTCGACCGTTTTCTCGGCTAGACGTGCCTGCATTTCAGCCAGCCGTTCCTGAACCTGCTGCGCCTGCTTCATGAGCTTACCCAGGTCCTTCATTCCCCAATGCCTCCTGTTCTATTTCTTTTCCTTGAAAAGCTCTCCATCAAAATCCTCGATGAGATGCTTGATGGCTGGCGCATCCCCTGCGATTGCCTCGAGCTCGGGATCGACAATGCGCTTCTTCGACGCCACCGGGGCTCGTTTTGCTCCATCGGCGGGGCGCTTGGAACCGTCGGAGACTGGCTTGGCGGGCGCGCCGGCGGTCTCGCAGGCGGCTACGCTGCCGTTTCCGGCGGCGCCCTCCGCAAAGATCTCGCCGTGCTCGTCCGCCTCTATCATGAGCTTCCTGCCGAAGAAACGCTCGAGGTGATACTCGATGAATCGCCGGTTCTTCTCCTCGAGCACCATCTCGCGGGCGAACCGGTTCTGTGGGCTGAACGAGATGCAGAACCTCTCCCCGGCGATCTTTGCCACGCGCGCCGACATCAGCCATATGCCGAGGGTGAGCTTCGTCTCCCTGATCTGCGCGAGAAAGCGCTCCCAGGCCTCCTTGCCCCCCAACTCGGCGAGAATCGCATCCTCCTCCGCCGTGTGCACCTGAGGCACAGCCGAGTAATCCAGCCTCGCGAACGCGCCCGAGGGCTCGCTCGCCGCCTGCGACTCCGTCGAGGCTGGAGCCGGAGCGGTTTCGTTCCGCGGCTCCGCGCCGGCGGGAGCTGTATCCCTATCTATCGTCGCAGCACGGGGCTTTCCGCCGTCCGTCCTGCGCTCCTGCACCGGCGCCCTGGAGGCGCCAGAACCTCCCCCCATCGAATCCAGATGCCGGATGAGCTCCGAGAGTTCCACGGCGGATTCCCACGAGGCCGCCTCCGTCAGGGCCGCCTCCAGATGGTATCGGGGCTGCCCCGAAGCCCTCAGCTCGCGGTGCGCCCTCGCCGCAGCGCGGAACAGGTAGAGAAGATTCTCCGTTTTGAATGCGCGGCCTATGGCGGAGAGCTCGGCGAGCTCCCCCTTCGAGAGATCCAGAAAATCGGCCGACGAGCCTCCCTCCACGCTCAGCACGAGAAGGTTGCGGAGCCCTTCGACGTAGGCAAGGAAAAACTCCTCGAGGTCTACGCCCGAATCCACCGCCCGATCGACGATCGCGAGCGCAGCCGACCTGTCGCGCAGGCCGATTGC
>JAQTVX010000094.1 GCA_028706585.1 Candidatus Krumholzibacteriia bacterium
ACGCGGCTCATGTTGTCGCGCCGGAGGCCGCGCTCCTTGACGGTGAGGAAGTTGATTTCGCGCGCTCCCGCCCTGAGGTCGGTGTTCTCGAGGGCCTCGATGATCGCGCCGGCGAGTGAGCCGGGAACTCGGCCCTTCGCAATAAGGCCGTTCTCCCCGTCCGTGATCCATTCACGGTTCGCAGCAAGATCGGTCACAACGGGGATCGCCCCGCACGCCATCGCCTCGAGCAGCGATACGGACGTCGAGTCGGATCTCGACGTGGACACGTAAACGTCGGCCGAACGTAGCTCGCGGGCGATCTCCCGCGGCTCGAGCTTTCCCCTGAAGACGAAGCTCCCCGAGAGGCCGAGAAGCTTCACCCTCTCCTCGAGCTTGCCCCGCTCCGGGCCGTCGCCGCAGACGACGAAGAGCACATCGCGCTTCCGCAAAACGAGCTGGGCCGCTTCGACGAGAAGGCCGACGTCGTAAATGGGATGGAGGTTGCGTGTGCTCACCACCCGCGGCCGGCCGCCCGCGGCTGTGTGCCCTGCGGGAAGGGATTCCGGGGGGAAGAAGACCCCCTCATCGATTCCCATGTATGCCTTGAGAATCTTCCGGGGATCTGCGCCGATCGTTGTCGCGATGCGCGACAGCTCCTCCGCGTCCGTGATGACGAGATCCGCTCTTCGCAGCACGGAGCGGATCTGAAGCCTGTGCACGATCGAAGCCGGGTAGTCCACGAGAAGGTCCGAACCGAGGCTCGATACCGCGAGGGGGCGGCGTCCGCTTCTGGCCGCGACGAAACCGTACCCGCCGACGTAGAGTGCGTTCACGAGGTCGGGGTGAAAGCGGTCGATCTCCCTTCTGATGTCCGCGATGGCCGAGAGATAGCCGAGGAGCTTCGTCGGAAGACGGCGGTGGAATCTCTTCGCGGGGAACGGGCAGCCGTCGACGCTTTCGAAGGAAAGAAGAAGCACCTCGTGGGCTCGCTCGTGGAAATAGGCGACCCATCGCCTCACATGATTGAGAGAGCCGTCTCCGAGAAACGCGATGCGCACGCCCTCCTCCTTCGCTCCGGCGCGTCACGGCGAAACGCGCCGGGCAAAATGTATCACAAGGCCGGGAGATTTTGTTGTAGAATTAATGCCTCTGAAGGGAGGATGAACGATGTTCAAGATACACTCGCCGGGCGGAGCCGGCATATTGTTTCCGCTCGTCGCGGTTCTCGCTCTCGCGGCGGCTCGGCACGAGGCCGGTGCCGCCGTCGTTTCCGCGGCGAGACCGGTGCACACTTACTCGATCGTCGCCCGCGATTCCCTGACCGGGGACATGGGCGTAGCCGTGCAGTCGCATTATTTCTCCGTTGGTCCCATCGTGCCCTGGGCGCGCGCCGGGGTCGGCGCCGTGGCGACGCAGAGCCTCGTTCTCGTCTCATACGGCCCGCTCGGGCTCGACCTGATGGAGGAGGCAATGAGCGCCCCAGAGGCGCTCGAGAAGCTCGTCGAGGATGACGCGCATTCCGCCGTGCGGCAGGTCGCGATGGTGGACGCACAGGGGAACGCCGCCGCGCATACCGGGGATTCGTGCATCGCATTCGCATCGCACCACGTCGGCAGCGGCTACGCCGTCCAGGCGAACATGATGCTCACGGACAGGGTCGTGCCGGCCATGGCGAAGGCTTATGAAACGACCGAAGGAGACCTCGCGGACAGAATGCTCGCCGCTCTGGATGCCGCGCAGTCGGCCGGCGGGGACATCAGGGGAAGCCAGTCGGCCGCGATCATCATCGTGCGTGGAACGGCGAGCGAAGAGCCGTGGTCCGACGTCGTCATGGATCTGCGCGTCGAGGACAACCCGCGTCCGGTCGAGGAGCTCAAACGCCTCGTCGCGATGCACAGGGCGTACAAGTTCGAGGACCTCGGAGATGAGGCGATGACCGAGAACGATGTCGGGGCGGCCATGGAGGCTTACGGAGAAGCGGCGAAGCTCGCTCCCGACAATCTCGAGCTCGCCTTTTGGCAGGGCATCTCTCTAATCAATGCCGGCCGCGACGCGGAGGGCGTCAAGATTCTCAAATCCGTCGTCGAGCGGGACGCAAACTGGAAAGAGCTTCTGAGGAGGCTACCCGCGGCCGGGCTCCTCGCCGCAAGCGGTGCTCGCCTGGAGGCGATACTCTCGGCACTTTGAGACCCGGGCGGAGGTTTTGAACGAAAGCCACCTCGAGGTGTATGGATCATAGGGAGCAGATGCAGAAGCCGGCCGATTCGGAGCTGGCTGCAAGGGGTCGCGCGGGAGACCGGGAGGCTCTGGGAGAGCTTTTCGGTCGCTATGAAAGGGATCTGTACGGTTTCGTGAGCCGTTTCGTTGGGGGCGCCGCGGAGCCGGCGGACGTATATCAGGAGATAGTGCTCAGGGCCATTGAGAATATCGATCGCTTCAATCCGAAACTGAGCTTCAGAACATGGCTGTTCACGCTCGCCGCGAATCATTGCAAGAACGTTTTTCGCTCGAAGGAGCAGCGAGGCAAATTTCACCTGCCCTCGATCAGGAGGCTCGGCAACGACGCCGAGGTCGACGTCATGGAGACGGCGCGGGACGGCGCTCCAGGACCCGACCGGACGGCGGAGAGCGCCGAATTCGTCGATGCGCTGAGGCGAGAGCTCGTGAACCTTCCGCAGCCGCAGCGGGAGGTTTTCATTTTGCGCGAGTTCAGCGGCATTCCATTCAAGGAGATCGCCGCGATTACAAAGGTTCCCGAGGCGACGGCCCGTTCGCGGATGTTCCTCGCGGTGGAGTACCTCAGGGTTCGGCTCAGGAGATTCTCGGCCGCGAGTGCGCATTCGGCGCGGCATGAGCGTGGGAACTGACCAAGGATCGAAGCACAATGCTCGAAGAACCATCCAACGACGACAGCGGACGCGCAGGCGGGGAGCGATCGTCGGTCTCCGAGTGCGCAGCCGCACGCGAGGAGATCATGACGACAGCGTTGGAGGGGGGCGCCCTCTCGGCAAGGGTGTCTGTTCACATCGCCGGATGTGAGCCGTGCCGCGCCTGGGAGACCGAGTTCGCGAGGATGCACCGTCTATGCCGCGAGGCGGGCCCGGCGGAGGCCGGCCGTGCCGAGGATCCTTCCGGTTTGACGATGGCGGCGATCGAGAGAGGCGCCGGCGTGCTCGCGTGTCCGGATGGGCGCACCCGAACACCGTCCCGCGTCGGAGGCAAAACGAGCGACCGTGGCATTCTCGTCGTCGTTCTCTCCGCAGTCGTGCTTTTCAATCTGATTCTCGCCTTCATGCTCGGCGGCGGAGCGCGGCTTCTCTATCCGGCGGCGGGATTCGTCGTCATGCTCGTCTCCGGGGTGTTGGTTTATCTCGATTCCACTAGCCGGAAGATGCCCGCGGCGTTCTGGACCGCGCTCGCGGCCTTCACCGTGCCCGTGGGCATCGTCGCGTACCTTGTCTGCAGAGGGAGCGCATCGTCGCGCTGCCCCTCGTGCGGATGCATGGTTCCGGCCGGCAAGGGATTCTGCCCCGGTTGCGGAGGCAAGCTCATCGAGCTCTGCTGCGGGTGCGGGAAGCCGGTGCTGGGGGAGTTCCGCGTCTGTCCCTTCTGTGGAACGCGCCTCGAGAAATGCTCGCCGCGAGAGGACAAGGCTGGAGGTCCCTGCGGATGGTCGAGTCGGCATATCGCCTTCGTCGCGGTCGTTAACGTGGCACTTCTGGCGGGATTGCTCGCGGCGCTTCTGTGGGGCGAGGCCCGGACCTCGCTCATCGCCTCGTGTCTCTATCTTTTCGGCTATTTCCCTGTCTTCAACTGGGTGTCGATCGATTCGAGGCGGCGGTCCATGTCGACGATTTTTTGGGGCGCTCTCATGCTGGCGACGCTTCACGTCGGGCTCGTCATCTATTGCGCGTGGAGGAAGGGCGAGAGGATAAGTTGCCCCGTGTGCGGTTCCTATCCTCCGGCGAGCTTCAATTTCTGCCCCTGCTGCGGCTCCGCGCTCGGTGCCGGCTGCCCGTACTGCGGCGGGGGGGTCGGGGCTGAAGACCGCTTCTGCGCGTGCTGCGGCGCGCGGCTCGTCAGCGCAGACGCTTCCCTGCGGTCGCGGGGATGAGCCTTCCGAATTTGACTCCCTTCATCGTCATCAGCTCGTCGGAGATTCGGCGCACTTCGCCGGGAGTCCCGCGGATCACCTTCGTCTCGAGACAGTTGTCGTGATCGAGATGAAGGTGGAGCGTAGTTATGATCCGGTCCGTGTGCACGTGCTCCTTGTTCAACAGTCGCGACGAGAGCTCGCGCTGGCGGTGATCGTATACGATCACGAGAACGCCGATGACCTCGCCCCTCGAGGAACCCCATTCCTCTTCGACGAGGGCGCCCCGCACGAGGTCGCGTATCGCCTCGGACCGGTTGGGATAGCGTTTGCGCCTCACGTGAGTGTCGAGCTTCTCGAGGAGATCCTCGTCCATCGAAACGCCGAATCGACTCGTTTTCATTTGTCTCTGTCCTCCGTGAAATGGGAATGGCGAAATCCCGCCGCCGACTCGCGGTGCGGACGCCGGTGCGCGTGGGCGAGGCCGGCTCTCTCCAGGAGCGCCTCGTCCTCGAGCGCTTCTGCGACGGGGCCGATGAAGAGCGGTTCCTTCCCGCTGCCCAGAACCACCGCAGCGTCCCCGATATGGCGGGCGAGCATGAGATCCTGCGTTGCGATCACGAGCGTCTTGCCGCGGTCGGCGAGACCACTGAGGATATCTATGAGAATGCCCTCCGTCGCGGGATCGAGGTTCGCCGTCGGCTCGTCGAGAAGGTACACGGCGAGGTCGAGCGTGAGGATCGAGGCAAGCGCGACGCGCTTCTTCTCTCCCCCGCTCAGGGCGTACGGGTACCGGTCGGCGAGGGGGGCGATGTGAAGCATGATCAGCGCCTCCTCGACGCGGCGCGAGACCTCATCCTCGCCCAGGCCTATCTGGCGCGGGCCGAAAGCCAGCTCCTCGCGGACCGTGGGGGAGAAGCACTGAACGTCCGCGTCCTGAAAGACGAGCCCTACCGAGCTCCTGAACGATCTTCTGAAGCGCTCGTCCTCGAGCGTCTTTTCCGAGAGCTCCCTCCCGTAGGCCGTCACGGATCCCTTCTGTGGATAAGCGAGCCCATCGATGATCCTGAGCAGCGTCGATTTGCCCGAGCCGTTCGGTCCGAGCAGCATCGTGCAGCGCCCGCGAGGCACGTCGAGCCGCTCGATCACGATGCCGGGGATGTCTCCCGGATATGCGTAGGAGATCCCTCTGAGCTCGAAGGCGCTATCGCCGGAAGAACCGAGCGGCTCCGCGCCGGCAGTCTTTGCATCGTCTTCCCAACCCCGGGAAACCATCGCCATATGAACTCCTTCCGCCAGATGCAGCGATTTCAGAAAAATGTATCCCGCGCTGCGGGAGACGAACGCGGCCTCTTTCCTGAATGGAAGCGCCGCGATGACCCGGCTCTTTCGCGCCAGAAAAAGCTCCGAGGCAATGCGAAGCAGGAGCAGCAGGTACCGATAGGAGAGCGCGAGGAGCGAGATGACTATGCCCGGAAGTCGCATTCTCCGGAGCGCGTCGAGCAGGCGATTCCACGGTGTCGTGAGAATGATGAGGAGAGAGAACGAGACGGATGCCGAGACCCTCAGAACGAGCATTAGCGCCGAGCGGGCGCCCGTATCGGTGATCGCGAGCGGGCCGAGGGATGCGATCCGCGCGCCGGGTATGATGAAGAGCGCCGGGATTGCGACTACCGCTGTGAAGAGCGGCACGAAGATCCAGACCCTCCTAGTGAAATCGCTGACGGCGATCCTCGAAAGGCCCGCCAGCACCGTGGCGAGCGCATAGAGACATGCGAGCACTACGACGCCGCGGGCGAGCGAGCACGCGAGAATGAGCGCGAGGAACACGGCGATCTTGAGCCGCGGATCGGCCGCCTGAAGAAAGCCGGGCGCGCGGCTCCACCGCTCGCTCGCCACGGTCCGCTCGATCATCTGCGCCGCTGCCGCGGTGTTTTTCTCAATGAATCCCGCCACCCTTCACCGTCCTCGCCAGTGCGAATGCGATGAGCGCGGTGAAGCCCGCCCCGAGCAGCGCCGATAAGATCGTGCCGAGCCCCTCGTGGAAGAAGCCTTTGTCCAGGCCGGGCACCGTGTACTCCTGCAACGGTCTATCCGCACCTCCGGCCGTGCTCTCGCGCATTCCGTCCGGCGCGAAGCCCACGCGAGCCCTGACGCCGTCCAGATCCCATTCGCCCCATGCGCCGCCCGCCGCAATGATGCCGAGCGGCGTGAGTATTGCGAGCACCAAAAGGACGATCCATCCCCTGCGATATATCATTTCATCGCCTCCTGTCCCGCCTCGAAGAGCTCCGGGTGGTATTTTCCGAGAAACGCGGCGACCCCTCCAGTGAGGATGGCCTCGGCAGCCCCCGCCACGACGAGATGTGGAATCATCATCGCGGGGATCGTCACCCCGAGCGTGAAGGGGCAATAGAGCGGCGTTCCGTCCGGAAGGTGATGGAGAATCGGTTGGAGACCGAGCTCGATGGCGACGATGAGCGCCGCCACGTTAATGCCGACGTAGCCTCCCGCCGCCGCGGCGATCGCGAAGCGCGCGTCCTTCGGCCTCGCCGCCCCCCTGCACAGCCGGAAGACGAGCCAGCCTGCGAACGGCATGACGAAGGCCATATTGAACGAGTTGGCGCCGAGCGCGAGAATGCCCCCGTCGCCGAAGAGAAGCGCCTGCACGGCAAGGGCGAGCGTCACCGCGGTCATGGCGGCCCACGGGCCGACGAGGATCGCGATGAGCACCGCCCCCACGGCGTGCCCGGTCGTCCCTCCGGGGAGCGGGATGTTGAACATCATGATGAGAAACGAAAAGGCCGAGAGCAGTGCCAGCAGCGGCACGCGCCGCCGGTTCAGGCGTCTGCGGATGGCGCGCAGCGACAGCGCCCAGAGCGGCGCCGAAGCGATCCAAAGCGCGCCAGCCATCCGCGGAGAGAGATAGCCATCGGGAATGTGCACGGTGTTCCTCCGGGGTGCGTGTTATCAATTCGAAGAATTGTAACACTAGTATGCGAATTTGGCGCTCCCCCGTCAAACTGATTTTGCCGTGCATGGGCGCTCATGCTATACTCCGTTCCCATGGATCGGCGCTTCATGGATGTATATCGCTCCCTGCTGCGCGCGTACGGGCCGCAGATGTGGTGGCCCGTCACTCCGGCGGGCGCAACGCGGCCGGCCTATGCGGGCGGTCCGACAAACGCCCGTCAGCGGTTCGAGGTCGCCGCCGGAGCGATCCTGACGCAGAACACCGCATGGACCAACGTTGAGCGCGCCATCGAGAGCCTGCACCGTCTCGGCGCGATGAGCGCCGCTGGAATAGCGGCGTGCGACGCTCGGTCCCTCGCCGGAGCCATCCGACCCGCTGGCTATTTCAATCAGAAGGCGAAAAGGCTCAAGACGCTCGCGGCCTTCTTCCTCTCCCGGCGCGCCGTGACGCGAGAGGCGCTGCTTGCGCTGAACGGCGTGGGGCCCGAAACCGCCGACTCGATAATGCTCTATGCTTACGACGAGCCCTGTTTCGTGGTTGATGCATACACGCGGCGTCTCTGTGGACGCCTCGGTCTGGTAGAGCCGTGTGCCCCGTACGAAGAGATTCGAAAGAAGTTCGAGG
>JAQTVX010000095.1 GCA_028706585.1 Candidatus Krumholzibacteriia bacterium
TTTGGCGCCGAGCTCCTTGAGATAGAGCGTGATGAGTGTCGCCGCATTCTCGTTGTCCCCCATGCTCACGATAACGGCGTTCATCTCCTCGATCCCCAGTGTCTTGATGATCTCCTTCTGCGTCGCGTCGGCGAGTATCGCCTGCGTGCAGTACGGCTGGACGCGTTGGATGGCATCCTCGTCGAGGTCTACGGCGATCACATCGTGCCCTTCCTCGAACAGCGTCTTGGTCACGTTGAACCCGAAATTCCCGAGTCCGATCGTCGCATACTTCTTGCTCATGGCTCTCCCACTCTCCTTCCGGCCCCTTTCGGATCATCCGATCATGATTTTCTCTTCAGAGTATCGATACGGCGCGACGATGCGCCTGCTCGTGACGACGTACGCGACGGTCAGAAGCCCCACTCTACCGAGAAGCATGATCACGATGATGATCAGCTTCCCGACAACCGTGAGCGAAGGGGTGATTCCCATCGAAAGCCCCACCGTGCCGAACGCGGACACCGCCTCGAAGAGATACGTGAGGAACGATTCGCGTGGCGTGTCCGGCTGCGTGATGAGGAGAAAGACGAGACCGACGGTCAGGACTATGACCGCGAGGATAAAGATCGACAGCGCCTTCGATACCGTCTCGTCCGGAATCGTGCGCTTGAACAGGCTCGCCGAGTGTCTGCCCCTAATCCGATCGCTCAGGATAGCGACGAGCACGGCGAGTGAGGTGGTCTTGATACCTCCGCCGGACGAACCGGGACTCGCGCCGACGAACATCAGGATGATGAGGATAAACAGCGTAGCGATGGTCAACGAGCCGATATCAAGGGTGTTGAATCCCGCCGTGCGCGCCGTGATCGATTGAAAAAGGGACGCTAGAATCTGGCCCTTGATGGAAAGACCGGCCAGCTGGTGGCTCCTCTCGAGGGCGAAGATGAGCCCCCCCCCGGACGCGATGAGCACTGCCGTGGTCGTCAGAACGGTTCGAGTGTGGAGCGACAACGTTCGCCGCTGCCGGCTGCGCATGGTCCGGATGCGACCCAGAAATTCGTATATAACGGGAAAACCGATTCCGCCGAGAACGATGAGCGAACAGATGACCACGTTGACCAGGATGCTTTCCCTGTACGCCATGAGGTTCGTTCCGAACAGGGAAAAACCCGCGTTGCAGAAGGCGGATACCGAATGAAATACTCCGGCGAAAAGCGCCGAAGGAGCCGACATCTCGCCCTGCCATTTGAAGAAAAGGAGCGCGGCCCCGGACGCCTCGACGATGAACGTGAACAGGAATATCGATCTCAGCAGGCTCTTCATGTTCTTCACCGGCGTCGCGGTGAAGCTCTCGGTGATGATCCAGCGTCCGTGCGTGCTGAATCCCCTGCCGAGGAAGACGAAGAACAGCACGGAGAAAGTCATGACTCCGAGGCCGCCGATCTCGATGAGCGCCATTATGACCCACTGGGCGAAGCCCGTGAACGTCGCGCCGAGATCGACGACCGTGAGGCCGGTGACGCACAGAGCGGAGGTGGCGACGAAGAAGGCATCAATGACGGAAACGGGCTTGCCGGTCGAGGATGCCGGCAGCGAAAGAAGCAACGTGCCGATGAGATCCGCGATGATATAGCTGTAAATAATGATCATCGCGGGATTCATCTGTTGGAAATGCTTCTTCAGAGTGGGTTTCATGGCACCTTCCACGCGCGGCACGGCGACCCGGGCTAACCATTCCGTCCCGCTTCACCACCTTGCGGGCGTTCCTCCCTTATCCTCCAGGATATGGCAGTTCCGCAGATTCTGACTGTTGGGCGGTAAAATATCAAATAAAAACGTTCGGCGCCATCGGGATGGACCTCGGTGCCATTTCGGCTACGACCACCGCTGAGGCCGCGCGCGGAGCCGGGATGCGCCGGCGGATCGCCTTGTCTGCGCGGCCTTCCCTAATGGCGTCTTAGGGGCAGAAACACTCCTCCACCCGTCTTCTCGAGGAGTTCGTTGTACATGTCTCTCGATGCGCCTGGAGCATCGAGCCGCATTCTGAAGAGGCCGGCGATCTCGCTTCTCGTCAGGCGGCCCTCGTGATGGGCTGTGTGAAGCGCATCGCCGAGCCGCGCCCCGAGCGCCTTGGCGACAAGGAAGCGCTTCTTTGCTCCCAGGCGGAGGATTCCATCGAGCGTGACGGCGCCCCCCGCTTCGAGAGAACCGATAAGCGGATCGTACTTCGCGCAATCCCGGGAAGAATCGACGATCCTGGACGCAAAGCACACGAGGGAATCGGCGATCACGGTGCCAAGAAAATCGTCTTCGGGCTCGAGCGGTCCGGCGCGCCGCTCCAAAATGTCCCCCCTCGCGGCGTGGAGCACGAACCGCGCGGCCTCCCGCACGGCGATGGATGGATCGAACTTCACGATGAGACAGGTATTGATCGATGGGACGTAGGACATCCCGTCGCGTTTCAGGTTCTGGAGGATCCGAACGATCTCCCGCGTGCTCACCCTGCGCGAACGCAGGTAGGACGAGAACGCGTGGTACGTGGCTCGGCACTGAACTTCCGGCAGTACCGCGTCGAACGGCTCCATGCGTCCGTTCGGGAGCGAGACCAGGCGCTTCTTGCCGCCGTTCGCGAGGAAAGACTGAATCGCGTCGATCGCTTCGTGGAGAAACGGTGTGTGCCTGTCGACCTCCTCCCCTTCAACCCAGACGTCGATGATGTTCCGGTACGCTTCGTACTTGAGCATCGGGGAGGCGGTGAATACGCAGTACCTGTTCGCGTCGATGGCGACCGCCTCGGCGTCCTCGCGCCCCTTCCGAAGAAGGCTCCAGTATATATCGTCCATGTTCTGCACGATGATGATCTCGCGCAAATCCCGAGCGAGCGCCGCATGCACCTCCCGCGGCAGGTGGTTCGACGCGAGGTGCGACTCGCCGACGACGACGAGGATCAACGAATCGGGAAAGAATGCGCGAATGGTCCCGATCCGCCGCGCCGCCAGGCGATCGCGCCTTCGAATGCTCCTGAGATGATCCCGCATCTCCGAGTCTATTCCGAAGACCGGTATGAACGGATCTCTGGCGAGATCGAAGATGCGTCGATAGCTGGGCCAGCTGAAACCCCACTCGGAGCGATAATCGATCGCCTCGAGGAAAGCGGCATCGTCCATCGTGCCCTTCATCCAGCGGTCCAAGAACTCCTGCTGGTGAACGTAGAGCATCTCGAGCGCCAGCACAACGCTTCGTCCCCGCGCGGAGAACTCCCTCATGAGACGGAGCACAAAATCCTGGCTCGCGTCGAGGGGATGGTAGTCACCGAAGTAGACGATGTCGCAACGCGAGGCCCGCTCGATCACGTCCTCGGCGGTCGTTGTCGCTTCGTACATTTTGAACTCTAGATTGAATTCCTTTATGTAGCGGGACCTATGCGTCTTGTCGACGCCGAAGATCTCTCGTTTGAGGCGCCCGATGATTCGGCGGTTGACCTTGATCTGTTCCTCGATCGCTTTCGATGCAACCATTTGTGTCCTTGCGCGTTCGGCGCTCACGACAATTTTCATCGACAATGGAGCCGATTTGTCCTAAATACTACTGTAGCATCAGGCGTACCCATAGAGGAAAGAGGGGCTCGATGGATCGCGCGCTCGAGACGGGAATGAAGGCGATTCGAGAGAAGCTTGGCAAGGCGCTCGCGGAGAATCGGCGCGTTCTCCTCGAGCACGAAATCTACGAGGTTCTCGGCCTCGCCGGGTTTCGCATTCCGCGATTCCTTTTCGCGGCGAGCGAAAAGGAACTGTCGGGCTTGGATCTCCGCCGCCTTCCAAGTGACGAGGTCGTCTGCAAGCTCATTTCCACCGGGATGCCCCACAGGTCCGAATTCGGCGGAATCAAGTTCGTCAAGCGCACTCCGGACGCCCTCGGCGCGACTTTTCGTGAATTCGACCGCATCGCGAAAAAGGCGGGCGTGGCGCTCGCGGGAATGTTGATCGTCGAGAAGGTTCCGGGAAAGGACGGCGTCCCGCACCAGCTTCTCATCTCCCTCAGGCAGGACCCATCATTCGGACCGGTCGTTTTTTGCGGCCTCGGCGGGCTGGGGACCGAGATATACAAGAGAAGCCTCACGCGGGAGAAGGCGCTCTTCATCAGGACCGCGTCGGGCCTTGCCGACCGCGAAGGCACGGCGCAGGCTCTGGAGGAGACGTTTTTCTATCCCGTCATTGCGGGCGAGACCCGCATATCGTCGGAGCCGCTTGCAAACGTGGAGAAGCTCCGCGAGGCGCTCGCCACGTTCGCGAGACTCGGTCAGGCTTTCTCCGCGCTCGCCAAGGGTTCCCCCGTCACGATCGAGGAGCTCGAGGTCAATCCCCTGCAGATCATGCCGGACGGTGAGCTCGTTCCGCTGGATGCGCTGATGCGAATCTCGAACGCCAAGCACGAGCTCTCGCCGCCCCCCACATCCGGCATCGTCAAGCTTCTCCGGCCTAAGAGCGCCCTGATCGTCGGTGCCTCGGCGAACAGGGTCAATTCGGGCCGCATTATACTCGGCAACCTCATCAGGGGAGGTGGCGTTCCGAAGGATCGGATCTACCTCCTCCATCCCGACGCCGAGACAATAGACGGCTGTAGGGCGTTCAAATCGGCCGCAGAGCTCCCCGAAAAGGTCGACATGACGGTCTTCACGATACCAGCGGACGAGAAAGCCGCGCTGCTGCTTGAAGAGCTCATCGAGGGCGGAAAGACTTCCTCGATCACGATCATCTCGGGGGGATTCGGCGAGACCGAGAGAGGTCAAACACTCGATCGCCGGCTCCGCAGCTCGATCTCAAAAGCTCGCGCTGCCGCCGATGGAGGCGTGGTCGTGAACGGGCCGAACTGCATGGGGATCGTTTCCAAGCCCGGCGGCTACAACACGTTCTTCATCCCGGAGTACAAGCTCCCATTCCGCGGCGCATTCGGCGAGCGGTGCGCCGTCATAAGTCAAAGCGGCGCCTACCTCGTGACCCTCGTCAGCAATCTCGCCTTGCTCATCAATCCGAAGTACATGATCACATATGGGAACCAGGTCGACGTTTCGGCGTCCGATTACCTCATCGCGCTCAAGGATGATCCGGAGATCGATCTGTTCTGCCTCTACCTCGAGGGGTTCAAGCCGTGCGGCGGAGAGCAGTTCCTGGCCGCCGCGCGGGAGATCGTCCGCTCGGGCAAGAACATCATTTTCTACAAGGCCGGCCGTACCGAAGCCGGGGCGGCGGCTGTCGCATCGCACACGGCCTCCATGGCGGGCAACTATGAGGTCATGGAGAAGCTGCTGCGGGACGCCGGCATCATCATCCTTCAAAGCCTCGACGAGGTCGAGGACGTGATAAAGGTCTTCGCCCTCCTCGCCGGCCGGCGAGCCGCGGGCCCGCGCGTCGGCATCTTCAGCAACGCGGGCTTCGAATGCTCCGTCGCGGCCGACACGCTCGGCGCGCTGGAACTCGCGCGATTTTCGGAGGGGACGACCGCGAAGCTCCGCTCGGCCCTTCCCACGGACATCATTGACGTCCACAATCCAGTGGACGCTACGCCGCTCACGAACGCGGTGAACTACGGGAAATGCATCGAGGCTATCCTCGCCGACGACGGTGTCGACTGCCTGATGGCGGCGAACGTCGCGCCGACGCCGTTCATGGAGAACCTCGCGGCCGGCGATGGGCACCGCGAGGACATTCTCCACGAGAATTCGTATCCGAACGTCACTATCCGCGCCTTCAGAGGAACAACGAAACCGATGGTCGCATGCCTGGACTCCGGCAGGCTCTACGATCCGGGCGTCATCATGATGGAGAGCGCCGGCATCCCCTGTTTCAGAAAGATAGACAGGGCCATGAAGGCTCTCGATCTCTTCATAAGCCGCAACAACGCCTCGAAGCGTTCTTGAGCGTCGACATTCGTCAATTGATATTCTCGATGTTGCATAATATCTTTGAGGATATTGGAGCCGTTGGACTCGGGATCGCAGATGCACGGCAGAGTGTACATCACGCGCCGGGAAAGGAACACAATGAGAACTCGCATCCATGCGGTGCTCGCCGCCGCGCTCTTGATCTGCGTCTGGGGCTGCCAGAACGCTTCGATCGTTCCAACCCCCGATACATCCTCGCAGGAGATCAATCTGAACGATCCAACGGGCGGGCTGACCACAGCGAATGAGAGACCCGCCTTCGGGGAGCCCGATAAGTTCGCGGCTCTCACGGACGAATCCTGCATCGAGGATCAATACGAAAAGGACCCGGACTACCGGGATGACACTCTGATCGCGCGTGGCGCGCGACTCTACGATTTCCGGGCCATATGGGGCTATCTCGCGGCTCTGGGCGATACGGACTCGTCGGATCCCTGTCCGCTCGACTGGTCGGGAAGCCTCCATTTCGAGGGCGGCATCATCGTCATGGAAAAGGCCATCGCTTTTGAGGCGGACGATTCCATCGAGAGGATCGACTCCTCGACGGTCCAATGGACCTCACATACCGGGCCCTCCATTGATGGTATCCAGGTGAAGCTCGTCGTGCCGCCGCTGGCCGATTCTCTCGATTCCAACGGCACAACTCCGCAGCTCGTGATGGCAGCGGGGCCGTTCAGCAGGACGTTCACGCTCGACGAGCTCGCCGCGCTGAGCCTTGTCTCTTCAGTGGATACGTGTGGAAATGCCATTTCTATCACGAGCGTGTTCGCGCCTCCTGCCTGTCCCCACGGGCAGCTCATGGGAAATTGGGAAGAGACCATTGCCGACAGTCTGACTCCCTCCGATACGCTCGAAACGGACAGCACGGTGGAGGGAATTTTCCGAGGAGTCTGGATCGCGAGACACGGGCTCATCAGCGGATATCTCAAGGGAGTTTACGGCTTGAACGACGACGGGGAAAACGTCTTCTTCGGCAAATACATCGACGCGGATGGCAATTTCCTCGGAATAGTGAGAGGCATCTTCGGATCACGGTCCGCGCACGAGCTCTGCGGAGACGGGAACGGCCACGGCAGACGTCACGGAAATCACCCTCTCGGCTGGTTCTCCGGAGAGTGGATAGACAAGAATTCCGACGTTCAGGGCAGGCTCAGGGGGCACTGGAACGCTGCCGAGGACGGCAACGGATGCTTCAACGGCATCTGGGGAATGAGATGCAGCGAGGGCGCCGAAGGCGACATCGGCCGATGCAAGGACATCGATAACTGACGCGCCCGCCTTGATTGCAGGGGCCGCGCAGACGCGCGGCCCCTTTTTCCATCCGCTCTCTCTATTTGTCGATGAAGTGCGTGGCGAGTCCGGCGATGGATTCGCGCGTGAAGTGGCGCCTCGTGACGTCGACGATGGCCTTTGCGATAGCCGGCGAAGCCGCGACGATGCTTCCCCCTTCGAGATAATCTTCGCAGCCGAAAAAGTCGCTCACGGTCCCCCCCGCCTCTTGCACGATGAGCACCCCCGCCGCCACATCCCACGGCCTGAGATGGAGCTCCTAGAAACCGTCGAGCCTTCCAGCGGCGACATGGCTCAGATCCAGGACGGCGGAGCCGGCCCTCCGGATATCCCGCGAGGCCCGGAGCAGATCCCGGAAAGCGCCGAGATAGCCGTCGAGGCAGGCTG
>JAQTVX010000096.1 GCA_028706585.1 Candidatus Krumholzibacteriia bacterium
TGGCGTCTGCTCGTGCTGGTCGCGGTCGTCTCGTTCGCAGCGAACCTGCTGTATCTTGCCCAGAGCCGTAACGACCCGACCTTCGATCGCCCGGTTCTCGACGCCCAGACCTACGACCAGGAGGCTCGCGCCATCGCGGCCGGTCAACCAGCCGCGCACGAGCCCTTTTGGCAACCGCCGCTCTACTCGTACTGGCTGAGCCTGATCTATGCGGCGACAGACGGCAGCATCCCGGCCGCGAAGCTCCTCGAGGCGCTCGCGGGCGTCGTGACGTGCGTGCTGACGACGCTCGTGGCACGCAGGCTGCTCGATGAAGCAGTCGCAATCATCGCAGGTTTGATCGCGGCGCTCTCCGGACCGCTCGTGTTCTACAACGTGCAACTGCTGCCGGCAGGTCTTGCCACGCTGCTTGATCTTGTGGCCTTCTTTCTCCTGCTGCGTGCCGTGCAGAAACCGACGCTCGCAGGTTGGTTCTGGTGCGGCCTCGCGACGGGGCTGGCCGCGCTGGCAGTGGGGAATGCGCTGGTCCTGGCCGTTCTCGCCGCGATCTGGCTGCTCTGCGGAGCGGTCCGGCCGCGGCGCTGGGCGGCACTTGGCGTGCTTCTGCTGGGAATAGTGGTGGGAATCGCGCCCGCGACGATCCGGAACTACGTGGTTGCCCGCGAGTTCGTCCCGATCTCGACCAACGCTGGTGTCAACCTGTACGTCGGCAACAACCCTGATGCATGGCGGACCATGGCCATCCGGCCTGGGTTCGAGTGGGCGGATCTCACGCGCATGCCGACGCGGAACGGCGCGAGCTCCCCTTCAGCGGCCAACGTCTGGTTCGTGAAGCAGGTAGTCCGGTATGCCGCGGCGGATCCGGCCGGCTTCCTTCGCGGCTTGCTCGTCAAGACGCGCCTCTTCGTGAACGCTCGGGAAATCCCGCGCAACACAGATATCTATGTTCACGCCTCCTACGCGCCCTGGCTTCGCGCGCTGACCTGGCGTGTCGGCTCCTTCGCCTTCCCATTCGGCGTCGTGGCCCCGCTGGCGCTGCTGGGTCTGCTCATGGGTTGCCGTCGGGGCACTTCCGGACGATGGCTCGCGGCCGGTTTCCTCGTTCTCTACGGCGCCTCGATCATCCTGTTCTTTGTCGCCTCACGCTATCGCGTGGTGCTGACGCCGTTTTTTGCCATCTTCGCGGCGGCGGGGTTGGCATGGTTGTGGGAACGGCGGAATTCATCGGCCGCGCTGTGGGCGGGACTGGCTGTTGTAGCGGTAGCGGGTATCGCGGCGAATCTGCCCGTGCGCACGCCGACCGATGCCGTGAACTTCGCCGCGGAGCTTCGCCTATTCCTGGGAGCCCGCGCCGCGATGAGAGGAGAGGTTGCGGAGGCGGAAGCCGAGTATGCGGAGGCCCTGCGCATCGAACCGGCCTACGCCGATGTCTGGCTCGGCCTCGGCAATCTGCGGCGCCAGCAGGGTGATCTGGACCGGGCGATCTATGCATACTCGCAGGCGGCGAGCTTCGCCCCGCAATACGCGGAGGCTCACAACAACCTGGCGAGTGTGCTCCTCGATCGGGGCCTGGTCCGCGAAGCGATTGACGAGTCCCGCGCGGCTATCCGACTCCGCCCGGCGTCCCCGAGCCCGTACCACAATCTGGGCATGGCCTTGCTTCGGACCGGGGAGGGCTCAGCCGCGGCCGAGGCGTTCAGGCAGTGCATCCGGCTGGATTCGACGAAGGTGGAGGCGCGCGGACAGCTAGCGTGGGTGCTGGCGACGCATCCGGACGACACGGTGCGCTCGGGAGAGGAAGCGGTCCGATCGGCCGAGGGTGCGTGTCGCTCGATGCCGGACCCGAGCCCCATGATGCTGGATGTCCTGGGCGCGGCGTATGCCGAAGCAGGGCGATTCGACGAGGCGATCGGCGCGGCGAATCTGGCGGTCTCGAAGGCTATGGAAAACGGACAGGCGGATCTGGCGACGAGGGCGCGCGAGCACATCCGCGCGTACCAGGCCCGCAAGCCGTGCCGGGACACCTCGCTGACCGCGGCACGCCGTGCAGCAAGACATTCCCCCGAATAATCGAATAGGCACTCTTGAGCGAAGGGCCGCGCCGCATACGCCGTGGTATCTGAGATCACGTACTTTTTCCATGATCACTCTCCCGCGATTCGCATCGGGATGGAGGCATAAGGCTCACCGGTGGGAATTCTCTGAACGTCGAGGGTATGCCCGAGGACTCATCCCTGCTGGGATGGATAGTATTGATAGGGGGAGGGGGATTTGATATTAGCGGGGAATAAGCGGTAGATAAGCGCAATCCATCCATCCACATATTGATGGTCAAACGGGTGGTTGAGAGAGAACATCTCGAAACCAAATCACGGGGGCGAACGGCAATGATGAAAGGAGGCCGTATTGTAATATGAAAAGCAAGGATTAGCTGTGTGTTGTGCAAGTTGGCTTCACGGGAAGATGAGATAAGCAGAAGGAGTTGATTAGTAGTGAAACTCAATAAGTGTGTTCTGCTTCTTGCTTTGTCGGCTATTGCAATGATCTTTACCTTCTCCGACAGTATGGCTTCTTATGATACCTATGATCTTACGATTGAGAGTCCAACGGCGGAGTTCTTTGGCAGACGGGCGACGCCGTTTATATCAGCAGGATTGTCCGAATTGTCACGACCTGGATGGGATTGAGAGTGTGAGTATCAGGCTCAAAATGTGGTATGATCCGTCAGTCATTCCTATTGATCCATCCCGCGTACCGGGCGTTGATAACACAACAGCGTCCGTGGAACCGTCGAGTTGGGGCATGATCAAGGGACTGTTCCGGTAATATGTGACGGATGTTCTCATGGGCCGCCTTCCTATGAGGAGGCGGCCCTTTTCTTTTCCGCTTCCCGCGCGATGCTGCACATCCACACGGCAATAGAACGTTCCGGGGGAGCCATTTTCTATTTAGGATAACGCTGGGTATGTATATAATGGCAGACGTTCTCTAGTGCGGCCGGTGAAAACACCTTGCCTGAGATCGGAGGAATAGTGAAAACAATCGCGCTTCTCTTGATCCCTTTGCTCGTTCTGGGAGGCTTGAGCCTTGATTCGTGGGCTTCCACGCAGGACACTCACGGTTTTGATCCAATAGGCTTGTGGGTCGGCTCTCTTTCTTTCGGCGGCACGGACCTGAGAATCGTCGTAAGAATCGTCAAGACGCAAGACGGCATTTTGAATGCGACAATGGACAGCCCCGACCAGGGCGCCAAGGATATTCCCGTGGACTCGGTAACGATCGACGGCAACAAGCTCATCCTTGAATTGAGATCGATCCACGGAAGTTATGCCGGGACCTTCAACCCCGGCACCCGGGAGATCGAAGGGACCTGGACGCAGGGTATATCGCTTCCCCTGAAACTGAAGCGTGCGGACAAGGTCCCCGAGATCGTGCGGCCCCAGGAGCCCAAAAGGCCTTTCCCCTATCTCGAAGAAGAAGTGTCCTATGAGAACGAGAATGCCGGAATCGAGCTGGCCGGCACTCTGACCGAGCCCAAGAGCGGCGGTCCATTCCCCGCCGCCCTGCTCATCACCGGCTCCGGAGCCCAGGACCGAGACGAGATGATCCTTGGCCACAAACCGTTCATGGTCATCGCCGATTACTTGACGCGCCGAGGGCTGGCGGTCCTGCGCGTCGACGACCGGGGCGTGGGCGGGACAACGGGCCTTGCGAGCGCGGCGACTTCGGAGGACCTCGCCGGAGACGTCCTGACCGGTATTCTCTACCTCAAGAGCCGGTCGGATATAGATGGCCGCCGGATCGGGCTCATCGGACACAGCGAGGGCGGCATCATCGCACCCATGGTTGCGGCCCGATCGTCCGACGTCGCTTTCATCGTTCTCCTGGCCGGAACCGGGGTCACCGGCGAGGAAATCCTTTACGAACAGGGCGAGCTCATCACCAGAGCCGAGGGCGCGACCGAGGATGTAATCGCAAAGAACCGCGAGTTTCAGAAGAAGTCCTTCGCCGTGCTCAAGGAGAACGCCGACCCGAAGGTCATCGAAGAGAGGCTCAAGCCCCTCCTGGCCGAAGCGTATCAGGAGCTGCCCGAGGAGCTGAGGAAGGCCTACGGCGGCGAAGAGGCATGGGCCAAGGGTCAGATGGAGTTCCTGACCTCTCCATGGTTCAAGTTCTTTTTGACCTACGATCCCAAGCCGGTTCTGAACAAGGTCGCCTGCCCCGTTCTGGCCCTGGGCGGGAGCAAGGACCTCCAGGTGCCAGCCGGGAGGAACCTCAAAGCCATCGGAGAGGCTCTCCAGGCCGGCGGGAACACGAACTTCAAAACCATCGAACTGAGCGGTCTCAATCATCTTTTCCAAGCCAGCCAGACCGGAGCCGTGAGCGAATACAGCAGGAACGAAGAAACGTTTTCGCCGCTGGCCCTCGAAACAATTGGAGAATGGATCCTGTCGGTGGTGGGTCAGAAAAAATAGAGAAGTCGAGGCCGACTTCATGCGTTCGACCGTCCGGGATACCTCAACGCGCGTTGACAGCTCCAGGGTGTTTGCCTTACAATAACATGATGCAACATGCGCGCTCAGGGAGCACCCCGGAGGGCGCCGGGGCCGACCAGCGAGGTTCCCTGATCCCGAACTACCCGGTTCGGGTCTCCAACTGGCTCACGGATTCCTGGAATGCGACTGATAAGATCAATTGGTCTCTTTCTCGCAGTGGCTGCTCTGGCCCTTGTCATCGTTGTGCTGAACATGAAGCCGCGACAGGCGGAAACCTCGCGCTTCGGCGCTTCCTATCTTCCGTTCCGGCTCGAAAATGTCGTCTCCGTGCATACCGCCCCGAAACTCCCGTTTTTTGTCGCCGACGTGGACCTGGACGGCAATGACGATCTTCTCGTCAATGAGACGGGCCGGTTCCTCTGGTACCGACTTCACGAGAGCAGAATGACCCTCGCGGGGGCAGTCGAATACAAGCGCTCCGGATGCACCAGAATGGTCGCGGACGCGAACGGCGACGTACACCCCGATTTCTTCGTCCTCACGGGTACTCCAGAGGGTCCCATGCTGTCCTGCTACGACTGGTTGTCGCCGAATGGGGCCTCGGTGCCGCTCTACACGATCGGTCCCCTCATCCCGCCGCCGGTAGACGGGGGGGAAGGGTGGAGGAGAATCAATCTTCTCGGGAGTTTCGCAGGGGATGTGGGTGCTCACCCTCAGGTGTACATCGGTCTGAACTCCATGAAGATGGATGACACGCCGCGCTGGCTCCTCTCATTCGATGGGGTGACGGGGCAGGAACTGTGGCGCTTCTGCTTCGGACCCAGGAGCCTGGAACTGGTATGCGATGACTTCGGCGGGAACACTCCGCGCGTAGTCTTCACGACCATCGCCACGCGCAGCGGTATTTCGTGCAACGGGATACCCGATAGTCTCTCCTGTGTTTTTTGTCTCGACGGTCGCAACGGCAGTCTCCTCTGGAAACAGCCGGTTGCCGGTATGGCCGGGCGGGGTTACGTAGGGATCGCGGACATCAACGGCGACAGCCGGGACGAGGTCCTTGTCGCCCGATACGTAACGAACCGTGATAGCACTGTTCTCGGCACGCCTCGAAATTGGGCCGTGGAGGCCCTGAGCCGCGATGGAGCGGTTCTCTTCGCCGTGCCGTTGCCGACCCGTCCAGAGTTTATTCGTGCAGCGGATCTCGACGGCGATTCTTCTTTGGAGGTTGTCGTCGAGGGAATTGACGGAAAAATCATCATTCTGGAACGCAACCTCACGATCGGGAGGATCGTCAAGCCTCTAGTGGTTGCAGACTTCGTGCAATATTCGATGTACGGAGTGTGGAATCTGGAAGACGGGAAGCCGAATCTTGTTTGCCGGATGGACAGCATCCTTCTCGTGCGGGATTTGCGGGGAAATGTGATCGCCGGGCAAGTGTTCGACCCCACCATCGAACCGCAGCTGATGCGATGTGACGGAAGGAGCCATCTCGTCCTTGCCCAGGAAGATTCGATCCACGTCATGACTCTGAAGCGGTCGCCCTTCGGGTCCCGGCTTCGAGCGCATTCGCTCCGCCTGACGATCGGGGCGGCGGCCGTGCTCATCGCCGTATGGATCGGGTTTCACATGCGCCGTCAGCCAAGACGGCGGCGGGAGAGGCGGATCGACTTTGACCGGGACCAAAACGAGCTCCTGACCGCGATGTCGGCCTTCGGCCATGGAGGATCCTCGCTGAAAATCTTGGATCGTCTCCGGCTCCATTTGAAGAATTGGGAACGGATACGATCCGACGGGGTGACGAGGGAGGAGCTATTCGCGAGGTTGCGCCAGACATACGGGGAAACGGTTGCGCCGGAGCTCGAGCACCTCGTGATGCTTGCCCGCAAGGCGGGCGTTCCGGAAGGCAGCTGGAATACGCTTCTCGCCGAGGCGGATCTCGCCGGCGAGGAAATGGAGGGGGTACTCGTCCCGGGCTCCGAAGGGGCCGCCCGCCGGGACGAGCACATCGCCAAAGCGCTCGCGGCCCTCGAATCCGTCGACGCATCAATTGCGGGAATCCGTTCGCACCTGCGCTCCGTATTTCGCACTCCCGTTGCGGAGGCGCTTGAGCGCTTGATCGCACGATTCCGGCACGAGCATGGCGCAGGAGAGATCTCATTCGCTCTCGCGGCCGATTCGTCCGCGAGCGCCGCCGTGTTCATTTCCCCTGTCTCGTTCGACAAGATATTCGAGACGCTTCTCTCGAACGCCGGCCGGGCGACCGAAGGGAAGACGGGCGCGGAGATCGGGATTGCGGTTCGGTGGGAGGGAAACTACTGCCAAATCGACGTCCGCGACAGCGGATGCGGGATCCCGCGCGAGGATTGGGAGCGCGTCTTCGAGAGACAATACACGACCAAGCCGGAAGGTGGAGGTTTCGGGCTGCATTACGCCCGCGAGCAGCTCGCGAAATTCGGAGGGAAGATCTACGTCCTCGACAGTGCCGCGGGCTCCGGAACGACGATGCGGGTCGTGCTCAGAAAATCAGAGAAAGCGGGGGCCGTATGAGCAGCGAACGAGTGCGTATTCTGATCGTTGACGACGATGAGACATTTCTGGGCGATCTCGGGAGGCTGATGGCCGATCGCTACGAAATCGTCACGGCCCACAACGCGAAGGAGGCGCTCTCGGCGCACGACAGGCTCGGTTTCGATGCCGCTCTGCTCGATATCGATCTCGGGAGGGGAATCGATGGATTTCAGATTCTCGAGGCGTTTCATGCATCCGACCCGAGTCTTCCGGTCATCATGGTGACACGCGATTCGTCGTCGGCCTCGGCGATCGCCGCCGTGAAGAAGGGGGCCGTCGACTACATCGACAAGCGACCGGATCTCGGCGATCTCGAACGGAGGATTTCCAGGGCGGTCGAGGAGCAAAGCGTTGTGCGGCTCAATAAAGCGCTTCGGATGGAGATCGATCAATTGCACGGCGAGATGGTGGGCGACAGCGAGAAGATGCGGTAGCTGCGCCGCGAGATCGCCTTTGCCGCCAATGACTCGTGCCCCGTTCTCATCACCGGGGAGACGGGAACCGGCAAGGAGCTCGTGGCGCGGGAAATCC
>JAQTVX010000097.1 GCA_028706585.1 Candidatus Krumholzibacteriia bacterium
TCGGGTTCGAGCCGGGCCGTGAGCTCTTTTCGAACTTGTCCTTCTCGGTGGGACCGCGAGACAGAATCTGCGTCGTCGGAAAGAACGGGAAGGGGAAGACGACGCTTCTCCGAACGCTCGCGGGGCAGCTTCATTCTTCGTCGGGCGAGATAAAATGCAACGCGACGGCCGCCGTGGGCTTCTACGCGCAGACCAATGCGGCCGCGCTCGCCGATGAGGAGACCGTGCTCGAGGAGATCCATAGGTCGGATCCTGCGATCGACCAGCAGATGGCGAGAAACATCGCCGGCATGATGATGTTCGAGGGAGATGACGCCCTTAAGAGGGTGAAGGTGCTCTCGGGCGGCGAGAAGAACAGGCTGATGCTCGCCAAGATAATCGCGACACCGGTGAATCTTCTCCTCCTCGACGAGCCGACGAACCATCTCGATATGGAGTCGTGCGACGCCCTGCTGGAAGCGATCGACGATTTCGACGGAGCCGTCGTGATGGTGACGCACAACGAGATGCTGCTGCACGGGCTCGCGCAGAGGCTGATAGTGTTTCAGGGCGGCGGGGCGAGTGTGTTCGAAGGAAGCTACGGGAGATTCCTCGAGGACAGGGGATGGGACGAGGAGAAGCTTCAAGAAATCGCTCCCGCGGAGGCCGCATGCGGGAAGAAGACGGACAAAAAGGCGCTGCGACAGATGAGGGCCGAGTTCAACCGCGAACGGGCGAAGGCGCTGAAACCTTTTGAGAAACGCATGGCGGATCTCGAGGCCCGGATAGTGAGCGCGGAGACCGAGCTCGAGCGCCTCTATGAAGAGGTAGCGTCGGCGTCGAGAGACGGCGACGGCGGAGCCGTCTCGGAGCTATCGATCAGGATTCATAAGCGCAAGAGAGAGGCCGAGACCTGCTTCGAGCGGCTCGAGTCGGTGAGCGCCGAGTACGAGGAGCAGAAATCGGCCTTCGACCTGCGGATGAAAGAGCTGGACACGCGGTCGGGGGGTGGGGAATGATTGGGGGGGCGCAACACGAAAGGAGAGAATCATGAGATCGTGCGCGATATTCATGCTCTGTATCGGTGCGGCGATAATCGGCGCGTGCGCGACTACAGCCATGGTGGAGACGGCGAACCTGACGACCCCGGAGTCAAGGCAGGCTTATATCGCTTCTAATCCAGCAAGCCCAAATACGCAGCACATCAAAAACGGCGAGATCGCGGCGGGGATGTCAATCGAAGAGGTCATCGCCTCCTGGGGGACGCCGAACGTGTATATCAACTCGCGCGCCGGCAAGATGGAGCATTGGATCTATTACATACCGGAGACGGATTCGGATGCTTTCCGCGAGCTGACACTGACATTTCGCGGAGACACTCTCAGGACCTGGGTCGAGGACGCAGGACCGAGCATCGAGGGCGGCTTTCTATCGCCCAACGATCCGCGAAGCGATCAACCGACCGAGACTCCGTCGACGATTCCCGAGAAGCATTAAGATTGGGATAGACCTCTGGGCGGATGATTCATCCCGTGCCGCTTGTGTTCCCGGCCGCCGCGGCATATATTTGATCTGCATGTGATTTGCCCGCCAACCATGTGCCGGTCACCACGGTTGTCGAGGAGATGCAGTTCGATTGCGCAAGAACATTCTGATCGCACTCGCCGCGGTCGTCCTCGCCTTCAGCCCGATTGCGGGATCGCATTCGCAGGCCCAGCCCGCATCGGCCGTCATACGCGCGAAACTCACGAATGATATGACGCAGAGAGAGCTCGTCACGCGCGGCATCGAAATTCTGCATGTATATTCCGATGGGCGCGCGGATCTCGTCGTCACGGACGAGCAGCTGGCCTGGATCAGCTCGAAGGGCGCGCTCGTCGCCGTCCTCGAGAGAGCCGACGTCACGGCTGCCTCGGCGCTGAACGAGAACCTGGGGGGCTACCATACCTACGCGGAGATGAATGGGCTCCTCGATTCCCTCGCTCTCGCCAATCCGACGCTTGCGCGCATCCACACGATCGGAACAAGCTTTGGCGGGCGCTCCATCCCGGCGATCGAGATATCGGATAATGTGGGAACGGCAGAGGGCGAGCCCGAGGTTCTCATCATGGGTGCCCACCACGCGCGGGAGATCATGTCGGTCGAGGTGCCTCTCCTCTTCGCGAAGTATCTCCTCGAGAACTACGGAACCGACGCCGCCGTGACCGACCTCGTCGACACACGCGTCGTCTGGGTTGTTCCCATGTTGAACGTCGACGGGCACGTCTACGTCGAGCAGAACCATAGCGGCGCATCATCCCTCTGGTGGAACAAGAACCGCAGGTTGAACAGTGATGGAAGTTACGGCGTCGATATCAACAGGAATTACGGTTACAACTGGGGGTATGACGACGAGGGGAGCTCGCCTAACACCTCGAGCTACCAGTATCGCGGCACAGCCGCTTTCAGCGAGCGCGAGACGCAGGCCATCAGGGATCTCTGCGCGGGCCGGCATTTCATCATCAGTCTGTCTTATCACTCCTATGGCGAGCAGATACTGTTCCCCTGGGGATACGAGGCGATCAATACTCCCGACAACACCATTTTCTTCGCTCTAGGCGATTCGCTCAGCCAGGGGAACGGCTACAGCGTCGGCAACGCCGCGTCCGGGGAGATCTACGTGACAAACGGCGACAGCGACGACTGGCTATATGGCGATACCGACACGAAGAACCGAGTTTTCGGCTTCACCATCGAGCTCAATTCGTACTCGGAGGGCGAGTATGCGCCGCCGGACAGCCTGATCGAGCCGACCTTCGAGAATATGCTCGCGGCGAATCTGGCGGCCCTGAGGCTCGCCGGCGACGCGCGGCTCCACGTCGGGCCGTGGGCTCCGGCGATGAATTCCATCACTTCGAGCGCCCCGCCCGAGTACGAGATCAGCTGGTCGGCGGCCGGTTCTGACGATCCGAATCCCGCGGTTTCGTACGAGCTCACCGAGATCAAGAATCTCGAGGGCGCAGTCGACTCCATCGAGGCGCTCGACGCGCTCTGGACGACGGACGGCTTCGCCTTGTCGGCCGCGCGCGCCTACGCCGGTTCGTACAGTCTCTACTCCGGGCGCGGGAACGATCTGTCGTGCACGCTGAGCATGGCGAATATCTATCCCGTGTGGTTGTCACATACGCTTTCGTGCCGCCTCTGGTACGATATCCAGCAGAACAGGGATTACGCGTATCTCGAGGGCAGCGTCGACTATGGAGCCACATGGGTCACGCTCCCGGGCAACGTGACGACAGACCTCGATCCGTATGGAGCCAATCTCGGGAACGGGATAACGGGTTCCTCGGGAGGTTGGGTGAGCGCGACGTTCGATCTATCGAGCATCATGGCGAGCGATTCGAGCTTCATTCTCCTCCGCTTTCTCTACGTCACCGACCACAGCACGAATGGCGAGGGCATCTACGTCGACCTCGTGAATCCCGTGACGAGCTGCGAACGGGACTCCGTGATCGCGTCGAATCTTCAATCGACGTCATACAGCCGCTGGCCCTACGAGATAGGGAGCTTCGTCTATTACGTGCGGGGTTTCGACGCGATGGGGGATGTGGGCGCTCGGAGCAATCTCGCAGTGTGGCAAGTCGATGCGATTTCGGACTCGACGCCGCCTTTCACTGCGTCCAGCCTCGAACAGAACTATCCGAATCCTTTCAATCCGTCGACGACGATCGCGTACTATCTATCGGGGCGCGCGCATGTGACGCTCGACGTGTACGACGCTCGCGGGCGCCTCGTGGCGCGCCTCGTGAATGGGCGGGACCAGATCGGTTCTCATGATGTGGAATGGGATGGACGCGACTCGTCCGGCAAGGCGGCGGCGAGCGGCGTGTATTTCTACAGACTGAGGGCCGGCAGCCTCGTGCAATCGAAGAAAATGATCCTCATCCGCTAGAGTTGTCTCGCGCGCATGGGCAGCCGTCGCGAGCGTCTTGACACCCGTGTGGAAATCCAATAATCTGAAAGCAATGAAAGCGATCCTGCGCACGCCGATGTTGCTCATTGCAATCTTCCTTGTCGCCCTCGCCGCGCGCATCGCGGCTCTGCCGGGCTCGGGTGAGGCCAACATGACCCCCGACGGGGCGCGCCTCCTCAACCTGGTCAGGTCGATAGAACGCGGGTCCGGGTTCGTGACCCCCGAAGCTTGGCCGGCCTGGTTGAACCCGGTGAGCCTCCCTACGCCGGAAACATTCAAGGAACCCGGCTATCCATATATCATAGCCGCGCTGAGGCCCATTGTGAGTGATGGATTCCGCGCCGGGCAGATCATCTCTCTTGTGGCCGGGATTCTGCTCCCTCTCCTGACATACGCCGTTATGCGCGCCATGGAGATGGAGCAGAGAACGGCGATGGTCGCCGGTGTGTTTGTGGCGGCAAGCCCTCTTCTGATCCAGCAATCGGTCTACCTCATGTCAGATTCGCTGTTTGCCGCCATGCTGATGCTTGCATTCTGGATGGCATTGCTTGCTCCCGGACGAGGCCGGAACGTTCATGGATATCCGACCGCTTTTCTATCCGGGATAGCCTTCGGTCTGGCTTTTCTTGTCAGGGCGCAGGCCATCTTCGCTCTGCCTTCGATCGTGTGGGCTCTCATCTCGCGAAGGCGGCGGCGCGAGGCGGTTACGGGCGTTGTCCTGGCCGCACTGGCCGCCATTCTGATTTACTCGCCATACCTTGTCCGCAATCTTCGGGTCTTCGGTGCGCCTTTCCACAGCGACGTCTCGGCGGCGCTGCCTTATCTGGATAATGCTACCCTGATGCATTCCCTGGAGCACCCGCCGTCCTCGTTTGTATGGACCGTGGAGCATCCTCGTGCAGTGGCGGCTCATTCCCTCGGGGGATTGCGGCAGTTAGCGGTGTATGTGCTCCCCGGACATCTGCTCGGTCAGCGGATGTGGCTCTTGCCGATGGCCCTGGGGCTCGTGATAGCGATTTGGGACCGCCGCAGGTGGTGGTTCGCCCTCTTGTACGGCGTCATTATGCTGGTCACCATTATGCCGGTCTCGTGGCTCCCGCGCTATTTCACTTCCCTGGTTCCCTTCGTCGCGGGGCTGGCCGCTCTTGGTCTGTTGAAGATAGTGAGCTATATAGACCTGATCGGTCCCCGCTTGCGCCGGAGCGTGCTGGCCTTTGTTCTCATCGCCTGCGCATGCCTGCTCGTGCTTCAGATGGACAGAGCCAGGCGCGGCGCGCCCAACACATATACCCCGGAGCTCGCGGCGGCCCGGGCCTACGGACCCTGGCTGAACGAACGGCTCGGGCCGGGAGAGGCCGTGATGGCGGAAACCACATCGTACTGGTCGTGGTATTCCGATCGTCCGTCGGTCTACCTCGTGATCTGCGACGAGGCCCGTTTCAGAAAGGTGGTCGAACGTCTGAAAGTGAGATGGGTGGCGCTTCCCTTGAGCAGACTCGGCGAGTTCTCCGAACGATTCCCAGACGGGCGGCTGCCCGGTCTCCTCGAACCCTTTGTCGAGGACCGCGATCTGGATATCGCAATCTTCCGCGTGAGCTCCGAGGGGCGCTGATCGTCTCGAATGTGAGCTTCGCGCCGGGAATGAGATTGCACTTGTAATGTGGCGTGGAAACCAAGAGAGCGTATGCTCGATTGCATCGGCCTTCGGCTGAAACTGGATAGCGTATCAGTTCCGTGAGGGGGAGACTGTTCATGGATGATTTCGAGAAATTGGGGGTATTCTACCTGGGCAGGGAATACGACCAGGAAAAGAAAGCGTTGAAAGATGCACTCATTCTGTATGACTCCAAGGACCTCGTCACGCATGCGCTGTGCGTGGGGATGACCGGAAGCGGAAAGACCGGCCTCTGTATAGCACTCCTCGAAGAGGCGCTCATTGATGGAATCCCGGCTATCGTTGTCGATCCAAAGGGAGACCTCTGCGATCTGCTCCTCACGTTTCCACGGCTCGCAGCCGAGGACTTCCGCCCTTGGATCAACGAGGAAGACGCGCGGAAGAAGGGACTGTCGCCGGATCAGTATGCCGAGCAGCAGGCCCAGTTCTGGAAGAAGGGACTGGCCGATTGGGGCCAGGACGGAAGTCGTATCCAGCGACTGCGGGATGCGGGTGATTTCGCCATCTACACGCCGGGAAGCAGCGCCGGTATCCCCGTATCCATCATGAAGTCCTTTGCGGCGCCCGGAAAGGCAATCGTCGACGACCTCGATCTCTTGAGGGAGCGGATCAACACTACCGCCACGAGCCTGCTGAATCTGCTCGGGATCGAAGCCGACCCCATCCAGAGCAGGGAGCATATCCTGCTTTGCACGATTCTGGATTGGGTATGGAGACAGGGCCGGGATCTGGATCTCGCCGGCTTCATCCAGGCCATCCAGACGCCGCCCGTGTCAAAGGTCGGCGTCCTCGAGATCGAGTCATTCTTCCCCGAGAAGGAACGGTTTACCCTCGCGATGAAGATGAACAATCTCCTTGCCGCGCCCGGCTTCAGCGCCTGGCTGGAAGGAGAGCCGTTGGATATCGATCGTATGCTGCATTCTAGCGACGGGAGGCCGAGAATATCCATTTTCTCGATCGCCCATCTCAACGATGCGGAGCGGATGTTCTTCGTTTCCCTTCTGCTCACGCAGCTGCTCGGCTGGATGCGCACGCAGCCGGGCACGACCAGCCTGCGGGCTCTCTTCTACATGGATGAGATCTTCGGCTACTTTCCGCCGGTTGCCAATCCGCCGGCCAAGGAGCCCCTGCTCACGCTGCTCAAACAGGCCCGTGCCTTCGGGCTCGGCGTCGTGCTAGCCACGCAGAACCCGGTGGACCTCGATTACAAGGGTTTGTCCAACGCGGGAACATGGTTTATCGGCAGACTGCAAACGGAAAGAGACAAGGAGCGGGTGCTGGATGGGCTGGAAGGTGCGGCGAGCGGCGCGGGCGGAAGGTTCGATCGTCAGAAAATGGGCCAGATCATCGCCGGCCTCGGCCAAAGGGTCTTTCTCATGAACGATGTCCACGAGGACGAGCCGGTCGTGTTTCAGACCCGCTGGGCGATGTCCTACCTGAGCGGGCCGCTCACGCGCGACCAGATCAGGCAATTGGCGGATCGGAGCACATCCTCAGCCGGGGCTTCCGCGCGCCCATCCGAGCCTGCGGCGCAGGAGCCTTCGATCAAAGCGAAGAGCGCCGAAACGCGCGGGCAATCGCGGCCGCTGCTTCCTCCTGGAATTCCGCAAGCCTTTGCTCCCGTTCGGACGGCTCAGCCGGAAGGGGCATCCTTGTACTACGAGCCTGCTCTCGTCGGCATCGGCAAGGTATACTATGCCGATGCGAAGGCCCGTGTCGACGTGCAGAGAGACGTTTCCGTGCTCGCGGATTTTGCCGCAGGTTCGTTCCTGACCAACTGGGATGGAGCGCAACAACTGGCGGTCAGGGAGAATGAGATGGAAGCCTCACCGAAGGGAGATGCATCATTCGGTGCGTTGCCCCGGGATGCGAGCGTGGCAGGCAACTACGCCGCATGCAGCAGGGAATTCAAAGACTGGCTCTACGTGAGCCAGAAACTCGAGCTT
>JAQTVX010000098.1 GCA_028706585.1 Candidatus Krumholzibacteriia bacterium
CATCTTCCATGGAGTACCGCCCAGGATGTGTCCGACCTTGAGATCCTGAAGCATCTCGCCGGCGACCGCCGATGAGACGCACACGACGCTCGCGACGCCGAGAACCGCCGCTACCCCCGGATCTCCCTTCACCCCGATCACGACGATGAGGAGCGCCGCTATGATCAGCGTCGACAGTGTCAGTCCCGAAATCGGGTTATTCGACGATCCGATCATTCCCACCAGGTTTCCCGATACGGCCGCGAAGAGGAAACCGACGACCAGCATGACCAGCGCCGCCACGAGCGCGCCGCCGAGCACGCCGGAGAAGCGGAAGTAGATCAGGAGCATCAGGACGAAAACGATCGCGATGCCGAGCAGCACCAGTCTGAAGTTCAGGTCTCTGTCCCTGCGGTCCGTGGCCACCTCGGCGCCGGCCGATTTCTTGACGTCCGAGAAAGAGCGCTTGATGCCGGCCCACAGGCTCTTCCTCATCTTGTAGAGCGTGAAGCAGGCGCTTATGATCATACCGCCGACCGCGATCGGCCGGACGATGAATCTCCATATGTTCGTCGCGAGAGCGATCCACGTTTCCGTCGCCCCCGGATCCATCTGGTTCGTCGCGGCAAAATCGGCCACGATCTTGGGGCCGACGAGGAATATCATGAGCGGAACGAGCAGCCCCCACGCCATCAGGCCGCCGGCGAAGTTCAGGGCGCCGAGCTCGGGTCCAATGATGTATCCGACGCCGAAGTAGGCGGGGGATACCGCCGGAGCCGAAATCGTCGAGATGCCGCCGGCGCTCACGACGGGGGACTCGGGCTTCGCGCCCAAACGGACGATGCTCTTGCCGATCTGGCCGACCCGAAGAATGAAGTCGTTCGAAGCGTGGAAAAATCCGGAGCCCGCGAGGAACTGAATGAGTGCGCCGAGTCCCATCGCCTGGAAGAGCTGCTTGGCCGCCTCGCCGCCGCGCTGACCGGCCTTGTGGATTTCAGCGGCCGCGACGGATTCGGGGAACTTGAGATCGCGGTCCTCGACCAGAACACGGCGAAGAACGGTTACGAATAGGATGCCGAGCGTTCCGCCGACCGCCATCAGCGCCGTGGCCTTGAGATACGTGTGGAGATGAAACGCGCTGAAATCCCAAAGGCCGAGGATGACGAACGCCGGGATCGTGAAGATGGCGCCCGCCGCCACTGATTCTCCGATCGATCCCACGGTTCGGCAAAAGTTCTCCTCGAGGATCGAGCCGCGGAAGAGACGCAGCACGGCCATGCTGATAACGGCCGCCGGATAGGTCGCCGCGATCGTCATTCCCGCGCGAAGACCGAGGTAGGCGTTTGCCGCGCCCAGTACGACCGCCATTACGAGCCCGAGAATCAACGGCACGACCGTGAATTCTTTCAGGTCCGTCTTGTCGGGAACGTAGGGCTTAAACTCACCGCTCATCAAGCACCTCCCGTTTGCTGATTCGCAACCTCTGCTGGAAGCCCGTTCTCGCGTGCACGAACAACCAAAGAGCCAGCGTCGAAAAATCGACGCCGCCCGAGATAAAGCGCATGTTATCCCGCCTCTTCAAGCCAAGTCAAGAAAATGATGCTGCCGCGGCACTGTCGAAGAAATGACGGCTCCGCGCGCCGCGGTCCGGCGGCGGACGCCGCAAGGCCCCGAGACTCTTGAAGATCTCTCAATTATCGATCCCGCGGAACGTTACTTGCCTTCGTTGGGACGACATGAGGCAGGTAATGGGCTCTCTTCTGAACGTTCTTTGCGAGGTGTGCGGCGCCGAGCGGGCGCGGGTGCGTCTGGCGGCGGTCGACGGAGGTCGGGCGGTCATTATCCTCGATCAAAAAATCCCGCCGTTGAGAGATTCGGCTCAATACGGCGCCGGCAGCGGCACCCAGATTCCGCTGCTCGATTTCCCCGGATGCGTCGGATATTCCTTCGGTGCGCATCGGGAAGCCTCGTATTCGATCTGCGGGGAGGATGCCGTGGCGAACGGGGTGCTTCTCGAATCGGAAGGCCGAAAGGAGTGGAGAATGCGCCGCCGCGTGAACGGATTCGATCTCGAGCTCGACCTCCTGCTGCGCGAGCGCGCCGCCGGTTTCATCAACGATCGGCTATCGAAGGCCGCTGCGTTCTTCGATCTGTTCGAGGCGATCCTCGACGGACGCCACTTCGCCGATTTGCGTCGCGAAAGGGAATACGGCGGCGTGCCCGCATTTGACCCGCCTTTCATCGGGGAGGCGCCCGCCATGATCGATCTCAAGCGCATGATAGGGGCGGTCGCCGCGAGCGACATCTCTCTTCTCATAGAGGGAGAGAGCGGCACGGGGAAGGAGGTAGTGGCGCAAAACGTCCACAGGCTGAGCCGCCGCCAGTCGAAGCCGCTCATTATCGCGAGCGCCCTCGAGATGCCGCACTCGCTTCTTCAGAGCGAGCTATTCGGGCACGCCGAGGGAGCGTTCACCGGGGCGAGCAGGGAGCGCGCCGGTCTCATCGAGAGCGCGAGCGGCGGCACTTTCTTTCTCGACGAGATCGGCGAGATGCCTCCCCCGCTCCAGGCGGCGCTGCTCAGGGTCCTCCAGGAAAAGGAGATCAGGCGGTTGGGCGAGAGCCGGCGCCGCAAGGTGGACGTCCGATTCGTCTTCGCGACGAACCGCGACCTTCTCGATCTGGTGAGGAAGGGCAGGTTCAGGAAGGATCTCTATTTCAGGATCGCCGGCGTGAGGCTATGTGTTCCGCCCCTGCGCGCGAGGAAAGAAGATATCCTGCCGCTGGCGAGCTTCTTTCTCGCGCGGTGCGCGAGGCAGGCCGGACACCGAGTGCCCCCGCTCTCGCCCGAGGCCGTGCGGAGCCTCATCAGACATCAATGGCCCGGCAACGTGCGCGAGCTCAGGAACGAGGCGGAGCGCATCGTGGCGCTCCACGGCGGCGCGGGGGCCATCTCGGGCGCGATGCTCTCGACGCATATCGGCGAAGCCCCGCTCGAGGACGATGCCGCGGACTCGGAGGAGCGCGGTCTCTATGGGGCCGTTCAGAGGCTCGAGCGCGAGATGATCCGCGACGCGCTCAGGCGCTTCGCCGGCAATCGCACCAGGGCGGCCGCCGAGCTCGGGATCACGAGACAGGGTCTCCTGAAGAAGCTGAAGCGTTTTCCAGCGCTCGCATGAGTCGAATGCGGGGAATCAATTCGCGGGAATCGAAACGCGCCGGTCAAATCCCCGCTTGTCCGCGGGGCTGTCCTTCACTATACTCCGTCGGAAATTTCCAGCGCGGGAGGGCGCATGGCGGGCCGGAACAATTGGATCGCGCGTTGGCGGGATGAGCTCGTGGCAGGCGTGGCGAGCGGGCTGCTGCTTGCCCTGTGTTTTCCACCGTTCCCGACGAGGTTTCTCGCGGGAATCGCGCTGGTTCCGCTCTTTCGATACTATATCGCTCGGCCGCGGCCCGGGATCAAGCGTGCGATCGTGCTCGGATTCTTCGTCGGCGTCTCGTTCTTCACGGCGCTCCTCATCTGGATATTGAAGCTGATTCCCGAGTCGGGAGTGACGATGCCGTGGATACTCGGCCCCGGGCTCGCTCTCCTCGTGGCTTACCTGTCTTGCTACACGGCGCTTTTCACGCTCGCTCTCTCGTTCCTCACGGGGCGACTCGGCCCAGGCGCCCTGTTCGCGGCGCCCGCGCTCTGGTCGCTCGTCGAGTTCGCGCGCTCGCACGGGGAGCTGGGTTTTTCGTGGGGAATGCTCGGGACCGCGCTTGCGATCCATCCGCTCGCGATTCAGGGAGCCGCCGTCTATGGACCCTTCGGCCTATCGCTCATGCTCGTTCTGGCGAACGTGTGCGTCGCGTGGGCGCTCTTCGGCGGCGGCCGGCGCGCGCGGCTCGCCGCGGCGTCGTCGTTCGTCGCGCTCGTGCTCGCTCACCTGCTCTTCGGCGCGGTGGAGATCGCCCGCTTCGATCGCGAGAAGGTGCGCCTGAACGGCACCGGCGGCGTCGCGGTAATGCAGCCGAACGTCGATCTCGGTCTCAAGTTCGAGACGTCGTTTCGCGATTCAATCTTCAGGCAGATGGAGAGATATTCCGCCGAGGCGTCGCGGCACGGCGCGAGCCTCATCATTTTTCCCGAAACGGCCGCCCCCGTGTCGTTCAAGGCGACCCCGCAGTATCTCGACCGGCTAGAGGCGGACGCGCGCGGCGATGCAATCGACATCCTAACCGGTTACGTCGATCACACTGTGAAAAACGGCGAGTGGATAGCGCATAACGCCGCGGCGCTCATATCGAAAGACGGCGAGCTCACGGGCAATTACCACAAGGTGAATCTCCTTCCCTTCGGTGAGAAGATGCCGTGGAGCCAGTATTTCCCGGCCCTGACCAGGCTCGATTTCGGCCAGGCGAACTTCGTCTCCGGCAAGGAGCAGACGATATTCGATTCGAGCGTCGGCAGGTTCGGCGTGCTCATCTGCTTCGAATCGAGCTTCTCCGATTTCACGAGGCGCTACGTTCGAGACGGCTCCGACTTTCTGGTGAACATCACGAACGACGGATGGTTCGGCAACAACCAGGGGCCTTTCCAGCACGCAGAGATGGCGATTCTTCGCTCGGTCGAGAACCGCGTCACACTGTTCAGAGCGGCCTACACAGGCGTTTCGATGATCGTCGATCCGGTGGGAAGGGTGTGCGAACGCATCGATCCCTTCACCGAGGGCATGATATACGGCACGGTCGAGCGGTCCGCCAGACCCACGATCTACACCAGGCATGGCTACGCCGTGTTCTTTCTGCTGGCGGCGGCCAATCTGGTTCTGGCCTGCGTTCCGCCCATGCTCGGGGGATGGGGCGCCGCCGGCAGAGACGTATAATATTGAATTGCACCGCATGGATGATTCCTCTATCCTTGTGGCCGGCATGAGGCTTTGTTGCCGTCATGTGTTCTTATTGCCGGTATGCGGTGATCGCGTGAAAAATAGTCCCCGTGATTTGCGGCGGGCGCGAGCCTTATGGGAATCTACTGGTCGCTCATAGTCTCGTTTTTCAAGACCGGTCTCTTCGCTTACGGCGGCGGTCCGGCCATCATACCGCTCGTCGAAAAAGAGGCCGTCAACAACTACCACTGGCTCACCCAACAAGAGTTCACCGACGTTCTGGCAATGGCCAATGCGCTGCCCGGGCCCATCGCCACGAAGATGGCGCTGTGCATCGGTCTCAGGGTCGGCGGTCCTTGGGGGGCCGTCGCGGCGCTCACGGCGCATCTTCTGCCCTCGACGATTCTGATCCTGATCATGACGACTCTCTATTACCGGTATCGGGACATTCCATCGGTTCATGGAGTGATGAAAGGCGTGCGCCCCGTCGTCATCGCGATTCTCCTCGTCACCGTCGCCCAGCTCGCGCCGAAAGCGATTTTCACGTGGGACACGCTCATCATTGCGGCCGTGTGCTTCGTTGTCGTTTACTTTCTGAATATTCATCCCATTTACACGATCATTGCAGCCGGGCTGTTCGGGCTGTTTTTTTACCGCTAATCGGCCGGCTGCGGCCGTCCACCAGGGGGCCTGTATGAATTTCGACGAACAATGCTACCTCCGCGACCCGTACAAGGTGGATTTCTCGGCACGAGTCAGGGAAATCGAGCCGGCGGGAGACGGGCTCTGGGCCGTGTTCCTGGACGGGACGTTCTTCTATCCCGAATCCGGCGGTCAGCCCGACGACCGCGGGACCCTCGGCGGAAAGCCGGTCGCGGGTGTATCCGAGAGCGAGAAGGGCGTGAGGCATCTGGTGGGAGGCGAGCTTCAAGCGGGCTCGGAGGTGGAGGGGCACATCGATTGGACGCGGCGATTCGATCACATGCAGCAGCACTCGGGGCAGCACGTTCTCTCCAGGGCGTTTCTCGAGGGGTTCACTCTCAAGACCGTTTCGTTCCATCTCGGCGAGGAGATATGCACGATCGATCTCGAGGGGAACACGCCGGACGAAGCCCGGCTGAATGCGGCTGAGGCGCGCGCCAACGAGATAATATTCAAGAATATTCCCGTGAGCTCTCGGATCGTCGGGGCGGACGAATTGGGTTCTTCCGGCGCGCTGCGATCGAGGCTGCCCGAAGGGGTCGATCGCGCTAGGATCGTCGAGATCGGGGGCTTCGACGCCTCCACCTGCTGCGGCACGCACGTCCGCGCGACCGGCGAAATCGGAAGCATCAAGATCCTCGGCGCGGAGAGGGTCAGGGGAAACACGCGCGTGGAGTTCGTTTGCGGCGGCCGCGCGGCGAGGGACTATGCGGCGAAGCACAAGGTGGTATCCGCCGTTGCGGCGCTGTTCACCACAGATTGGCGCGAGATCCCGCGAGTCGTCGGGAAGCTGGGCGAAGAGGGCAGGGAGCTCAGAAGAAAGAACGAAGAGCTCGGCCGCGAGCTCGCGGGCTTCAGGGCCGCCGGGCTCTCCCGGGCGACGGCCTCAGCCGGAGGCTTCGACGTGGTGAAACGCGCCTTCGACGAGGGTGACGCCTCGTCGCTAAGAGAGACGGTTACGAAGATCCGCGAGATGGGGGGAAAGATAGTTCTCTTCGGCGTCGCGAGGCCGAACCCCGCGCTCATCTTCGCTTGCTCCTCCGGCATTCCGCTCAACGTGGGCGAGATATTGAAATCGTGCGCAGCGATCATCGGGGCGCGAGGAGGCGGAGGAAAGGACTTCGCACAGGGTGGCGGCGGCGACGGCTCGCGGATCGCGGAAGCGCTGGATGCGGCGGAGGCGAGGATCAAGGAAGCGCTCGGATGATTTGGGAGAAACCGCATAATTTCGCGCGCATGCGCCAGGCGATGGTCAAAAGCCAGATCGAGCACAGGGGCTTGCATGACGAGCGCGTGCTGGAGGCGATGCGCAAGGTTCCGCGCGAGCTCTTCGTCGATGAGAAGGACATTGACTACGCCTTTCATGACGGGCCGCTGTGCATCGGCTGCGGCCAGACGATCTCGCAGCCGTATATCGTCGCCTACATGACGGAGATGCTCGCTATCGAAAGCACTGACCGCGTGCTCGAGATAGGGACGGGCTCGGGCTACCAGACCGCCGTGCTGGCGGAGCTCGCTTCCGAGGTCTACACGATCGAGATCGTCGAGGCGCTCTCGCTCAGAGCGCGCGACCTGCTCCGCGAGCAGGGATATTCCAACATATTCTTTTGCGCCGGGGACGGATCCCTCGGCTGGCCGGACAAGGCTCCATTCGATGCGATCATGGTGACGGCCGCGCCGGATAGAACCCCAGCTCGTCTCGCTGAGCAGCTTGCCGAGGGCGGCCGCATGATCGTGCCGGTGGGAAGAGGCGAGCAGTATCTCGAGCTCGTCACGCGCAAGGGCGCGAGCGTCGAGAGGCGCACGCTGATCGGCGTGCGATTCGTTCCGATGACGGGGGAGATACAGAAAGGTGAACCATGATTGGTGTCATCTGGCACGAGCTCTTCACGAAGCATCTCGAGGGCTACAGCCATGTCGAATGTCCCCA
>JAQTVX010000099.1 GCA_028706585.1 Candidatus Krumholzibacteriia bacterium
TTGATAACGCTGTTTCTCTGGCTCGCGTGCGGCGTCTCGGGATGCTCGCGGCACGGCGATGACGCGGTCGTCAGGCTCGCCATCCAGACGGAGCCGACGACGCTCGACCCCGCCTTCTCGGTCGATTTCTCCTCAGGAACGATCTCATCGCTCATTCATTCGAATCTCGTCGCGTTCGATCCCGACGCCGGGCTCGTCCCCGACCTCGCGCGGAGTTGGCAGATCCTCGACGGGGGACGTCAATACGTTTTCCATCTCGGTGCCGCTGAGTTCTCCAACGGGAGACGCGTGACCGCTTCGGACATCGCGTACTCCTTCCGGCGCCTCCTCGAGCCGGCGACCGTCTCCCCTCGGTGGTGGCTCCTCAAGCCGCTGATCGGCGCGGTTTCCTTCCACGCGGGGGGGGCCTGGAACGACGAAGCGGTCCTGGCGCCGGACGATTCAACGCTCGTACTGAAGCTCGCTCAAAGCGTCCCGCATTTTCTCGATCTGCTCGCTATGCCCTCGGCCGGTGTCGTATGCCGCGAGGAGGTCGAGCGTTTGGGCTCCGGTTACGGCCGTTCGCCGTGCGGGAGCGGAGCGTGGAAGCTGTCTTCATGGGCGGAGGGGGACGAGATCACGCTCACGCCCAACACCGGCTACGGGGGCACGAGGACCGCGCTCGCGGGGCTCCAGTTCCGCGTCATTCCGGAGCAAATGACGCAGATCGCCGAATTCGAAGTCGGCAATCTCGACGTTCTCGAGGTGCCTCGATCGGAGCTCGAGCACTGGCGTGTGGCGGGCACGCCGCTTCTCTGGAGGGAAGAACTCAGGGTCGTCTATATCGGGCTAAACACGAAGAAGCCGCCCTTCACCGATGCGCGCGTACGGCGGGCGATCAACGCGGCGGTCGATGTGGACAAGATCATTGCGCAGGTTCTCTTCGGGGCGGGGAAACGCTCGAGGGGGGTCGTTCCTTCGAGCCTGCGCCCCTCCCCGGAGCCCGCGGAACGCTATGCGTACGATCCCGCGCGCGCAAGGGCGCTTCTGGCCGAGGCGGGATATCCGAACGGGTTTTCCATGGAGATCTGGCAGCGCGAGAATCCCGAGGCGGGGCGGGTGCTCGAAAGCGTGCAGGGCTATCTGGCTGACGTCGGAATCACGGCTAGACTGGTCACGCGGGAGTGGGGGGCATTCAAGGAGGCGGTAGACAACGGCACGCCGGACGCATTCTTCCTGGATTGGCTCGCCGATTATCCCGACGCGGAGAATTTTCTCGTGCCTCTTTTCCATTCTTCGAACATAGGGGGCGGCGGGAATAGAACGGGCTACCGGAACGCGCGCGTCGATTCGCTGCTCGATGCCGCCTCCACGTGCATGGATGGGGCGAAACGCTGGGAGCTCTTCAGGTCCGCGGAAGAGATCATATACGACGACGCACCATGGCTGTTTCTCTGGTTTCCCGAGAAGTACGAGGTCGTGAACCCGCGGCTCACCGGATACCGTATTCCGCTCATCTTCAACGGTCAGCGCTTTCTCGACGTGGGCGTCTGATGCGGAGGCATTGGGAGAACCGTGCACACGTTCGTTCTGAGACGCATTCTTCTTCTCGTGCCGATCCTGCTCGGCGTCGCAACGCTCACATTCGTGCTCATGTACGTCGTGCCGGGCGATCCCGTTCGCGCGCTGGCGGGTGAGCGTTACGACGAAGAAACGCTGGCGCGGATGCGCGCCGGCCTCGGGCTCGACCGGCCGCTCGTCGTGCAGTACGTCGATTTTCTCGGCCGCCTGGCACGGTTCGATCTCGGAACGTCCTTCGTCACGAAGCGACCCGTTTCCGAAGCGATCCGGGAGCGCTTTCCGAGAACGCTCGTTCTCGCCCTGAGCGCGATGGGCATCGCGATCCTTTGCGGGGTCGCGATCGGGGCTCTGTCGGCGTGGGGCCGGCATCCGGTGCTCTCGAGGATTCTTATGACCGCTTCTCTCGTAGGCGTCTCGATGCCCGTCTTCTGGCTCGGGCTTCTTCTCATATACCTTTTTGCGATCGAGCTCCGCGTCCTGCCTCCCTCGGGATACGGAGGCGGTTCGATCCGGAATCTGATCCTGCCGGCGATAACCCTGTCTTTCGCGTCGATGGCGACGATCGCGCGCGTCACGCGCTAGGGCTTTCTAGACGCGCTCGGAGAGGATTACGTACGAACGGCGCGCGCCAAGGGCCTCGGGGAGCGTGTGGTTCTCGGCAAACACGTTCTCAGAAACGCGCTCATCCCCGTCATCACGATCGTCGGCGCGGATTTCGGAAGCTACCTGAGCGGTTCCGTTCTCACCGAGTCGATCTTCGGCTGGCCGGGTCTCGGGCGGTTCATCGTTCAGGCGATCCTCAAACGGGATTTTCCCGTTATCCAGGGGGCTGTGCTCTTCATGGCAGTTCTGTTTGTTCTCGTGAACCTCGCGGTGGATCTGAGCTACAGCGCCATCGATCCGCGCATACGGTCGGAAGGGGGCGGAACATGAGCGGTCGTCCGGGCTTCTGGAGAAGGCTCGCGCATCAGCGCTCGGCCTCCGTCGGGTTCGCCATCTTCGCGACAATCCTGTTGGCGTCGCTGTGCGCGGGACTTTTCGCGCCCGCGTCTCCCGAAAGGATCAATCTCGACGCGGCGCTCGAGAGCCCGTCGATCCATCATCCCTTTGGCACCGATCCCTTCGGGAGGGACGTTCTATCGCGCATCGTGTACGGGGCGCGCATCTCTCTGGGCGTCGGATTCCTCGCGCGCACGATCTCGATCGTGCTCGGTCTTTTTCTCGGCTCGCTCGCGGGGTACTTCGGCGGCCGGCTGGATTCGATCCTGATGAGGCTGGCCGACATAACCTTCGCCTATCCGACGCTGCTGCTTCTCATCGCCGTCATCGCGGTTGTTTCCCCCGGCATGGTTTCGCTCTTCATGACGCTCGGGGTGGTGGGGTGGGCTTCGGTCGCCCGGCTCGTCCGTGCCCAAGTGCTTTCCGTGAAAGAACGGGAGTTCGTGCAGGCTGCCAGGGCCTCGGGCGCGGGACACGCGTCGATCATCTTCAAGCACATCCTGCCGCAGTGCCTGGCGCCGGTTTTCGTCGTTTACACTCTCGGGCTGGGCATGACGATCATGGCCGAGTCGTCCCTGAGCTTTCTCGGTCTCGGCGTTCAGCCTCCGGAGCCCAGCTGGGGAGGAATGATCTCCAGCGGGATAGCGTTCATGAGAACGGCGCCGTGGCTCACGTTCTTTCCGGGACTTTTCCTGACCCTCACCGTATGCTCGCTCAATCTCATCGGCGACGCTCTGCGGGACGCGCTGAGCCCTCGCATGGGCGGGGATGTCGCGAAACCCGTGGCGTGCGGGGCTCTGGAGCCCGTCGCGAGCGAAGGGAGTCGATAGATGCCGGACGGGTTGAAACGTTTGTATGAAGCGATCGCGAACGCGGAGAAGGATTGCGGGCTCGATTGGCGGTTCAGCTACACGAGGCTAGCGCCCGCAGGAGACGCCGGTTTCGAGATCGAGCTCAGCTCCGAGGATGTTTGGAAGGCGGTTCAGCGCCATCTCGAGGGATTTTCCATTGAGCGGATCGAGGGCGGGCGTGCGGTGCGCGCCTCGCTCGGAGATCTGGCGGCGAGGATAACTCTTCTCTCGCCGGACGTGACCCGTCCCCTCTGGGTCGTGTCGAGCGTCGCCGACGTGAGGCGCGAGGGCGCCCATTCGGCGGAGCTCGTAACCCAGCTCATCATGGGGGAGAGCGCCTACGCGTTGAAAGCGGAGGGAGATTGGTTTCTCGTTCGTCTTCCCGACGGTTACCACGGGTGGATCCGTTCCTGGTACGTTCGGGAAACGGATGCTCGCGAGATCGCCTCGTACGAAGCGGCGGCGCGTACGATCGTCGAGGGAAACATCGGATACGTCCTGTCGGAACCCGACGAGGAGAGCTTGCCCGTGTCGGAGGCGGTCGCCGGCACGCGGCTCGCGGCGGCTCCGGCTGACGGTGAATTCCGCGCGGTGGCGCTGCCTGGCGGGAAGAAGGGCTTCATGCGGGGCGCTCTTCTGGCGGAAGCGGACGAGCGCTTGCGGCCCGATCGCGATCGCCTCGTGCGGCGCTCAATGCGTTTTCTCGGGATACCCTACCTCTGGGGAGGCACGACGCCGAAGGGCTTCGATTGCTCGGGGCTCGTGAAGCGCTCATTTCTCATGGAGGGGATATCGCTTCCCCGCGATTCCGACAGACAGGCCCTCGTCGGCGCTATGATTCCGAAGGAGCGCGTCGATAGTCTGGAGCCGGCGGATCTTCTCTTCTTCGGAGAGGGGGGCAAGGTGGGCCACGTCGCCATAAGCCTGGGGAAAGGGCTCTTTATCCACGCCTATGGGGAGGTGCGGCTCAACAGCCTGGTTCCCGGGGACGAGCGATATGATGAAAGATTTTCAAAAATATATCTTTTCGCGCGGTCCGTTTTGCGGTAACAATTGCCGAGAGGGGATGGCCGTCTTCATTCAACTGAAAGGAGCGTCGAGAAAATATTGAAAAAATGTTAAAAAAATGTTGACAATAGATGTTGGGATGATTTAAGTTATCGCCCAAAAAATAAAGGGGTTCGAGGTTCACTGAGAGGGGGTTGCCGATAGAACGAGGATAAATGGCAGACTAGATTTTGAGAAGCGGGCTTGCGACAAGAGCCGCAAGCACCAAAATACTTGGAGCCTTGCCGAGAAAGGGGGAAGCCAAGGGAGACACGTAAGCGCCTCTTAAGGCGCAAGGGATAATGAAGAAACCAAGAATCTCATCCGCTTGGACGTGCGGTTATATAAACGGAACTAATCCTGAAAGCGTTCTTCCCGACAGGGAGATATCTTACAGGGGGTTTGTAATGAATAAATTCTTCGCAGCTATGCTCTCGATCCTCTTTTTGATTGTCGCTGCCGTGCCTGCCATGGCCACCGATACGCGGCAGATATCCCTGGGGTATGTCGGCAATTACATCGAGGACGACTACAACATCTTCACGTGGTACGCGACGCTGCCGTCGTATACCAACACCGTGTGGCTTGGCCTCGAGTACGAACTCTACTATTACGAAACCGAGGACTTCGGTCCCAGCGGTTCGTACAGCTACATGGGCGCTTCCTACGGTCTCGGCAAGGAAGCCAAGTACGGAACGCTCGCCATGTTCTACTACAACTACGGCGCGCCGCTCAACACATTTGGCGGAGAGGCGTTCACCGAGACGCCCAACACCAAGTGGAGCGTTCTCTATGCCTATCCGATGGACAAGATCTCCCTTGGTTTCTACTTCAACAGAGCGGATAGAAGCCAAAAGAACGAAGACGAAGACGGCACGGTATACGAGCATGCCGTGGGCTACACGACCCTCGGTGCCGGCATCAGGTTCGATCTGGGCGAGAAGGCGTATGCCGACCTCGCGCTCGACTACAACATGGGAAGCTACAAGGACGACAACTACAGCTACAGCGCCTACGGCGAAGTGACCGAAGATGCCAACACGATGCTGGGTATCAGGGGCCGCATGTTCTATGAATGGAACGAGACGATCACCCTGGTTCCCTACGTCAGCTACCGCTTCTTCGATTTCAGCTATAAGGCCGACTCCGCCGAAGCCTGGAAAGACGAATACTGGGGCGTCAAGGGCAGCAACATCACCCTCGGTATCGGCGCGAACGTCAAGGTCAACGAGGACAACCTCCTGATCTTCGCGGTTGAGCCTTATGACTACTACAAGTACGAGCCGTCCGATCCGGCGGCGGGTGTGGACATCGAGTACACGTACACGTATCTGCCGACCATGTACCTCGCCCTCGAAAGCGACGTGAAGGATTGGTTGACCTTCCGCGCGGGCGCGCAGAAGTACTTCTACAAGACGAAGCAGGACTACACAGAAGATGAAGATGAGAGCAAGTACACGTATACGGATAGCGGGTACAACTTCACGATGGGTCTTGGCTTCCACATCGGCGACTTCGACATCGATGCTTACATCAACAACAACCTGCCGTTCAGGCTGGGCTACTGGCTGACGGGCTACCAGGAGTATTACAACGAGTATGATGCCCCGGTCTACCAGCTGACAGCGCTGTACCACTTCTAGAAGACTCTGCAGCAATCCGAATGAAAAGGGGGCTTCTCGAAGCCCCCTTTTCTTTTGTCTTCTGGTCTGGTAATTGCACCTTCCCCCTTGTTCTTCGGAACCAAGAGGGAATATGTACTTCTTCTATTACATCCCCATCGGGCTCGACATCTCCACGCGGAAAAGACCTTTCGTAACCTATTTTCTCAGCATCACTTGCGTAATCGCTTTCCTGCTATATAATTACAAGCCGGTCGGGGCTTGGTGGGATTTGACGCTCCTGACCTTTCAGCCGGTCGCGCCCACTCTCGCGACTGCAATAACGCATGCATTTCTGCATGGAGGCTGGTTTCACCTCATTGCAAACCTCGTTTACATTCTCGTGTTCGGTCCGCCGCTCGAGGAGCGTCTCGGCTCGGGCAAGTTCTACGTGGTGTTCGCCCTGTCCGCCGCGGCCGGCGCCTACACCCACACGATCCTCACGGCGCTGTTCTCGCCCCAGTACATGCAGTACGGCGTGATAGGCGCCTCGGGAGCGACGTCGGGCATCCTCGGGGCCTACCTCGTGAGGCTGTACTTCAGCCGCGTTCGCGTGGCCTATTGGATATTCATGCCGTTGCAGGGCGTGAACCGCGCCGGCAGGACCTACGTTCCGATAGTCTTCGCCGTCATATTCTGGTTCGTCCTCCAGGGAGTGCGCACGTTGATGCAGTTCGGCATGGGGGGTATGCGCGTCGCGTACAGCGTTCACCTGGGAGGATTCGCCGCGGGCCTCGTTCTCGCGCTGTGCTTCAAGGCTGCCGGGGCGGCTCGTGCGGAGCGGCATCTCGTCGCGGCCCGGCGCCGTTTTGACGAGGCGGATTGGTTCGGGGCGCAGGCGGAGTACTCGGAATATCTCGCGCTCGTTCAGGACGACGTGCAAGCGCATGCGGGGCTCGCGCGTGCGTTCTTGGCGGGGGGCGACACGGCGCGTTCTCGATCCTGCTACGCCGACGCGGTGAGACTGTCGATGAAAAAGGGGGAGCGCGATACCGCGGAGGCGCTTTTCGACGAGGCTATGCGGCACATGCCGAATTTTGCACTCGCCGAAGGCATTCACCTCGATCTCGCCTGCGGGATGGAGCGAACGCTCAAGTACCGCTCCGCGATGCACGCGTACGAGCATTTCGTGTGGGCGTATCCGTTCTCGAAGGAGGCGCCGTTCGTCCTCCTCAGGATGGGGGGCATATTCGAAAAGCGTTTCGGGAACCCCGGCATGGCGTTTTCCTGTTACTCGAGGCTCGCCTCGGAGTACGCGTCGGAC
>JAQTVX010000100.1 GCA_028706585.1 Candidatus Krumholzibacteriia bacterium
AACGATCTACTTCGACTCGGACCGCGAGGACGGCCGCATGAACATCTACGCGTACGACGTCGCGACCGAACGGGTGAAACGATGCACGCACCACACGGATTGGGACGTCGAATTCCCCTCGATCGGCGATGACAAGATCGTATACGGCTGCCGTGGATACCTCTACGTGTACGACATCAAGACGGGCAATGACGAGAAGCTCTCGATCGAGATCCCATCGGACCGGTGGCAGATGCGCGAAATCTATATCAACCCCGGCAGCTACCTGCAGGAGATCGGTCTCGGGAGCGACGGGAAGAAATGCATCGTCCAGGCCCGCGGAGACATCTACCTCCTCGACACCGAAAAGGAGCGCGCGAGAAACCTCACCCGCACGCCCGGCTCCCGTGAGCTCATGCCGGCGCTGAACCCCAAGGCGGACACGGCGGCATTCTTCTCGGACCGCACCGGCGAGTACGAGCTCTACATCGCGCCGACCAGGCCGGACGCCGAATGGACGCAGATCACGAAGGGGAGCCGGACCTATTACTACCACTGCATCTGGTCCCCCGATGGCAAAAAGCTCCTCTTCGGCGACAAGGACTACAGGATCTACGTCGCCGACGTCGCGTCGAGGAAGGTCGCGGAGATCGACCGCTGTCTCTACCAGAAAGACAACGAGATTTTCTGGGAAGTCAGCGACTACCAATGGTCGCCGGACAGCCGATGGATCGTGTATTCGAAAACGAACGAGAACCTCAACAGCGGCATCTTTCTCTGCAACATCGAGAGCAAGAGGATCTACACGCTAACGGACGACCGTTACGACAGTTACAGCCCATGCTTCGACGCCGAGGGCAAGCACATCTACTTCCTCTCGCTCAGGAACTTCACGCCGGCGCTCGATCCGTTCATGGACAACAACATCAACGAGGACATGTCCTGCGTGATGGCCATGCAGCTCCGCGCCGGGCAGAAACCGCCATTCGACGACGCGGCCGCCCCGGACGACGCAAAGACGCCCGCCAAGACCGACACGGCGAGCGCAAAAGAGGGAGAGCCGATCCGCATCGATCTCGAAGGAATCCAGAACCGCGTGTTCATGGCGCCCGTGCCGCCGGGCACGTACAAGATGCTCTCGACGTACAAGGGACACCTGGCGTACCTGTCGAAAAAGGGATTCGGCTTCCCCGGGCTCCAGGAGTTCTTCAACCCCAAGAGCGTCGATTACTACGATCTTCATACGTTCGACGTCGAGTCAAAGACGGACAAGATCGCGATCGCCGGCATCGGGTACTACGCGCTCTCCGGAAACGGCGAGAAGGCTGCCTATATCAGCGGAATGACCGCGGGGGTCGTCAAGACGGACGCCTCCTCGTCCGCCGGCGACGGCTCACTCGCGTGGGGCGGACTCGAGCAGAAGGTCGAAGTCTCCGAGGAATACCCGCAGATCTATCGAGACGTATGGAGGCAGATCAGGGATTTCTTCTACGATCCCGACATTCACGGGAGAAACTGGGACGCCGTCTACCGCAAGTATGAAGAGCTCATTCCCTTCGTCGCGACGCGCGCCGACATCAACTACATCATCGGCCAGATGATCGGCGAGCTCACCGCCTCGCACGAGTACGTCATCGGCAATGGCGGCCCGCCGCGGACGTTCTACTCGCGGGTGAACGTCGGTCTCCTCGGCGCCGATCTCGAGCCGGACTCCGCGGCCGGCAGGTACCGCTTCACGCACATCCTGGAGGGCGCTGCCTGGAGCGAGGACTACAGGAGTCCGCTTCGCGCGAGCGACGTCGACGTGAAGGAAGGGGATTATCTCATCTCGATCGACGGCCGGAACGTGAAGGCCGACGAGAATTATCTGAGATATCTGGAGAACAAGGCCGGCGAGAGAGTCGAGATCGCGGTGAGCCCGTCTCCGGACGGGAAGGACGCCAGAAAGTACGAGATCAAGCCGCTCTTCTACGATGGGGCGCTCCGCTATTACGAGTGGGTGGAGGGGAATTACCGGAAGGTGCGCGAGGCGACGGGGGGACGCGTCGGCTACATGCACCTTTCCGACATGGACGAGCTCGGAATCCAGCAGTTCGAGCAGGCGTTCCGCGCGGAAAGCCGCCGCGATGGCCTCATCATCGACGTGCGCGACAACGGGGGCGGCTTCGTGTCCTATTTCCTCATCGACAAGCTCGAGCGCCGGCTCGAGTACATCACGGTCACGCGCGATTTCAAGACGATGCGTTATCCGTACGCCGTGCACGCGGGACCGATCGTCGTCCTATGCAACGAGGGAACCGGCTCGGACGGCGAGGTCTTCACGCAGCATTTCAAGGATCTGGGCCTCGGGACGGTCATCGGCACGCCGACGTGGGGCGGGCTCATCGGCATCACGAATATAATTCCCCTCACGGACGGCGGCATGGTGACGCAGTCCAACATCGGATTCGCGAACCTCAAGGGAGAATGGATCGTCGAGAACCGCGGCGCCATCCCCCACATCATCGTCGAGAACGATCCGGCGGAGGCCGTCAAGGGCAGGGACCGGCAGCTGGATACGGCGATCGAGACCGTCATGCGGATGCTCAAGGACTCGCCTCCCGAGAAGCTGGTAGCGCCGCCGTTCCCGAAGAAGTAGAAAGGAGCATCGTGGAGACGAAACGAGAGGTCAATCTCCCTGATAACGCGTTCCGGGAGCTCAAGCCCGGAGAGACGTACGTGCCGATCGTGCCGGCTTCACAGAGCATACCGGAAGCGACGGCACGCTCCTTCGCCATAGGGATTATCCTGAACATTCTCTTCTCGATGTCGGCGGCCTACATCGCGCTCAAGCTGGGGCAGGGCATCGAGACGGCGATTCCCGTGGCGATACTCGCCGTCGGCATTTCGGCGGCGCTGCGCCGCCGCAGCACGCTCCTCGAGAACGTCAACGTCATGGCGATCGGGGCGACCTCCGGCATCATCGTCGGGGGCGCCGTGTTCACGCTGCCCGCACTTTTCATTCTTGGAATCGACTATCTGTCGAGCGTTTTCCAGCTTTTCTTCGTGGCCTTTTTCGGAGCGGTGCTTGGAGTACTCTTCCTCATTCCTTTCAGGCGCCACTTCGTGGAGGACATGCACGGTAAGCTGCCATTCCCAGAGGGCACGGCGACGACCGAGATCCTCGTCGCCGGCGAGAAAGGAGGCTCGCAGGCGCGCCTTCTCGCGATCGCAATGGCGTGCGGCGGCGTCTACGACTTTATCGTTATCTCCCTTCGCCTGTGGAGCGAGAATTTCACGACCTCGCTCGTCGGCTTCATGAGCCCCCTCACCGACAGGGTCAAGCTGGTCTTCAGCACGAACACGAGCGCGGCGATCCTCGGCCTCGGCTACATCATCGGCGTCCGCTACGCCGCGATCATCTTCGCGGGCTCTATGCTCTCGTGGTTCGTGCTCGTGCCGCTGTTCGCCCACCTCGGTCAGGGCGCCGCGGCGGTAGAGGCGGCCGCGGGCGGCGCGGCGTCGGCGACCGCCGAGAACATCTTCTACGACAACGTCCGCTACATCGGCATCGGCGCCATCTTCGTCGCCGGGCTCATCGGGATCCTGAAACTGAGCCCCGTCATAGTACAGGCGATGAAAGGCGGCATGAAGGAGCTCGCCGCATCCAGGCATGCGCACGCGGCCGGCGCCGAGTCGGCTCGTACCGACCGGGACATCCCGATGGCGGCAGTGGCGGTGCTCTTCGCCGTTACGATCGCGCTCCTTTGGGTCTACTTCCGGTTCTCGGTCCTCAAGGGGGAAGCGGGCGCAACAGGGCTCAGCCTCCTCGCGCTCGCCGTGACCGTCGTCATCTCGTTCCTCTTCGCGAGCGTCTCCGCGCGCGCGGTCGCCATGATCGGGGTGACGCCCATCTCCGGCATGACGCTGATGACGCTCGTCGTGGCATCCATCGTCATGATCCGAGCGGGACTTTCGGGTCCGCACGGGATGCTCGCCGCGCTCCTCATCGGCGGCGTGGTCTGCACGGCGCTGTCGACCACTGCGACCCTCGTGACCGAGTTCAAGATCGGCTACTGGCTCGGAGCGACGCCGCGCAAGATCCAGATCGCGAACTTCGTGGGCTCCGCCGTCGCCGCGGTCGTCGTGAGCCTCGTTATCGTTCTCCTCAACAAGGTCTACGGCTTCGCGCCGGGGCCGTCGCATCCGAATCCGCTCCCCGCCCCCCAACCGAACGCCATGGCGGCAGTGATCAAGAGCCTCATGTCATCGGCCGATGCCCCATGGTTTCTGTACGGCATGGGCGGCCTCATCGCGCTGACGGTCGAGATCCTCGGCATCTCGGGTCTCGCCTTCGCTCTCGGAATGTACATCCCCATCGAGCTCAACGCGCCGATTCTCATAGGCGCCGTCGTCGCGTGGCTCGTGCAGAGGAAGAATCAAGCCTCCCCCGGCGCCGAAGGCCGACAGGACCGCGGCACCCTCATCGCGAGCGGGCTTATCGCCGGAGGCGCCCTCATAGGGGTCGTGAGCTCCCTCGTCAAATGGCTCGAGGCGCAGTCGGGCCGAACGATCATTCACGATTTCAACAACACGGGGCCGACGGGCAACGCGATCGCTCTTGTCGCGTTCCTCGCGCTCTGCGCGGCCGTCTACTTCGCAGCGCTAGACCGCAAGAGCGGCGCGAAAGGCTAGAAGAGACATGCCGCATTACGTAGAGCCCGTCTATAGGCCGCCGAGCGAGGCGGCATCCCTCATCTTCCAGGTGACGGAGGGCTGCTCGCACAACGGCTGCCTCTTCTGCTACATGTACCGCGGCAAGGAATTCCGGGTGAAGCCGTGGGAGAGGGTCAAGGCGGAGATCGACGAGGCCGCCGCTCTCGTGCCCCACACCCGCCGCGTCTTCCTCGCCGACGGCGACGCGTTCGTCCTGCCGATGAGATCGCTCGAACGCATTCTCGACCATCTCTACCGGTCGTTCCCCGATCTCCAGCGAGTGACGGCGTACGCGACGCCGGGAAACCTCCTGAAAAAATCCGTCGACGAGATGAAGAACCTAGCCGAAAAGGGCCTCAAGATCCTCTACTACGGCGTGGAGACCGGCGACCCAGAGCTCCTCACGAGGATCGGCAAGGGCGCCACCCCGGACGAGATGGCCGAGGGCTGCCGCCGGGCAGCTGAGGCGGGTTTGAAGCTCTCCATCACCGTCATCCTCGGAATCGGCGGCAAAGCGTTGAGCGAGCGGCATGCGCGGAACACCGCCGCCCTCCTGAATCGCATCCAGCCACGGTTTCTCTCCGCCCTCACGCTCATGCTGGGCCCCTACGAGAGGGAGTACAAGACCGCCATGGGGCCGGGCTTCGAGCTCACCTCGCCCACGGACGACGTCGCCGAGCTGCGCGAGCTCGTCGCGGCGCTCGAGACCGACCGCTGCATCTTCCGCAGCAACCACGCTTCGAACTATCTGCCGCTCGCCGGCACCCTGCTCGGCGACAAGGAGCGGCTCCTCTCGGAGATCGAGGCAGCCCTCAAGAACCCCGACGGCTGCCTGCGGGATGAATGGATGCGCGGGCTCTAGGCCGCCCCCTGGAAACGGCCCGGCCGCAGCGGCCCGGCGTAGCGGTTGACGCCCGGACGAATCGCTATTATCTTAATATTGTGAGCAGATTCCTCCCGGGGTATCAGTCATGCATGGAAACGAGCGAAAACACCTGACGAGACGAGCCGCCCTGGCGGCGCCGCTCATGGTCGCGTTCGCCTTCGTTTCGCTGACCCCGGGCTGTGGAGAAGACGACGTATCTGGGCCTGAAAATCAGCCGTTGGCGCCCACGGCAACGCTCGTGAGCCATACGGCCTGCAAGAGCTCCGGAGACCTCGCAGCGTCCCTTTCGGCCCCTGGCTCCGCCGCGGCGGCCATGGACTGCGTCGAGTTCCGCGTGCAGGGCGGCGACACCCTATTCATCGAGCACGTGAATGCCGCGTTCAATTGCTGCCCCGGAGAGCTCACAGCCGACGTCACGATCAGCAATGACACCATACGGATCGTCGAGCGCGAATCCGCGGCGCAGTGCCTATGTCTCTGTCTCTACGACCTCACCATCCGCATCGACAACCTCCGGGCCGGAACCTATACGTTCGAATTCGCCGAGCCCTACGCTAGCGGGACGGACGAGCCTCTCGCATTCACCGCGAATCTCGCCGCTGCCCCCTCCGACACTTTCTGCGTCGAGCGGAACGATTATCCATGGAACACGGGGGGCGAGAGCGGGCCGGTCGGCGTGCTCGTCTCCCACACGGACTGCCACGGCGAAGCGCTCGCCTCGAGCGCCAACGGCGTGCCGACCGACATGTCCTGCATCGAATGGAGGTACGGCGCGGACGAAGTCCTCGCGCTCACGCACGTCAACGCCGCCTTCAACTGCTGCCCCGGTGAGATCACGGCGGATATCACCATAGCCAACGGCACGATCACCATCGTGGAGCACGAGGAGCGATCGCTGTGCGATTGCAGCTGCCTCTACGATCTCGAGTTCGAGATCTCGAACCTGGAGCCCGGCACGTACGCGATCAAGATCGTAGAGCCGTACGTGGGGGCGGGGGATAAACGGCTGGAATTCTCCATCGATCTCGCGGCCAACCCGGCTGGAGCGGTATGCGCGTATCGAGCGAATTATCCATGGTTGTACTCGAGCACGATTGATGACGACAAGGCAGCCCTGGATGCCATGCGTGCGAAGATCATCGATTTTATCGCAACGCCTTCGTGCGATGGCGGCGCCGACTGCCGCTATATAGGCGCGGGGGCCAAACCCTGCGGCGGCCCCTGGGAGTATCTGATCTACTCGATCGGGACGGTCGACGAGGACTCCCTGGAGTTCGACGTATCCCTTTACAACGAGCTTTATAGAGGCTTCAACCGCCGCTACAATCTCGGCTCGACTTGCGACGTTCCGGCGCCTCCCGATCTCGGCTGCGTCGAGGGGATCTGCACCGACCTGAAGGGGAAGTAGCGGGAAGCCATTCCGCTGCTCGCGCACAGGCAAGCGCAATTCAATATTAATGTTACGCCGATCCTACGGGAGACTGCCCGTTCGTTTTATATGGACAGTGGGCGGCAAATTTCATATCAATAACAGTACCGTCTCGAACGATTCCCGCGACGGCACAACAGGCGATATTCCGGAACCAGGGAGGTTGCTTTGGCTATCATTATCGACGGCGGCGGCTTGACGATAGAGAGGCTCGAACGGATCGCGCGACACGGAGAAAAGGTGGAGCTCGCCCACGCGGCGATCGAGCGCATGAAGACCTGCCGGGAGATGCTGGAGAAGAAGATCAAGGCGCATGAGATCATGTACGGCGTCAACACGGGGATAGGCGAATTCTCCGAGGTCGTTCTGAAC